>CANJDY010000272.1 GCA_947472635.1 Chitinophagaceae bacterium | reverse complement strand
TCATGGAAGGATGGGACTCGGAAACTGCAGAAAAAATGCAGCTTAAAAATTATATCTATTTCGGAATGGCCTTTTCTTTTATCGTTGAATTACTCAATATGACCATGATAAAAAAAGTTGCCAAAAAAAGGTTGGTACAATTAAATGAACCGATGCTTGAAGCAAGCTCCGAAGAAAAAGTGACTACTGGAAAATAAAGTTGGACCCTTATCAATCTATCGAAATTCGGCAAAGGCTTTTGAATCTATTCTGCCATTACCAACAGGGTGGCCGCTACCACCCCCGCTGTTTCTGTTCGCAGCCTAGTATTACCCAGTGCCACCGGAATGAAATTATTTTGTAAAGCCATCGCTATTTCGCCTGTTGTAAAATCACCTTCCGGACCAATGAGAATGGCCGATCCCACAAATGGTTGACAGGAATGCAATTGAATTTTAGACTCCGAATTTTCGCAATGCGCAATAAATTTTTTATCCGCCTCCAAATGTTTTACAAAAGAAGCAAAATTTGTTGGCTCCTGCAAAATGGGTAACCAGCTTTGTTGAGACTGCAACATGGCACTGATCAAAATGCTTTTCATTCGCTCAAACTTAAACGCAGTTTTTTCTGTTCGCTCGCAAATAAGCGGCACAATTTTGAAAACACCAATCTCTGTAGCCTTTTCCAAAAACCATTCGAAACGATGATTGTTTTTTATCAGTGAGATTGCAAGGGTTGTATTACTTGCAGAACGTTGAATAGAGGTTATTTTTAAAATCCGAACGGAACATTTTTTTCTATTGTTATCAGTTATTTCAGCAGTAAATACATCACCCTTTCCATTGGTAAGCTGCAACTGCTCTGTATTTTGCATGCGAAGCACTTGCACGATATGCTTACTGGTATCCTCATCCAGCACCACACTAGTAGTGGCAGAATGTAAATCTTCTTTATAAAAAAAAGGAAGTGGCATAAAGAGGGGAGATTGAAAGATTAAGCGAATGCTTCATTCTCCATTTTATAATTTTCAATTTATTAAAATGGTGTATCCTCATCATAGGCACTATCATTCATCTTGCTCCCTTTTTGGATATACAACTTGGCTCCGCCATCCTCCTCACTTTTAAATGACTTAAAGTTACTCCCCGGAGTACCTCCCCCATAATCGCTGCCGACTTCCACATCCTCAATAAACTTTTGGATATGCAGCAAGGCTTTTAATTTGATGGTATCTAAACTACCATTCCGGTGTTTGGCTATTTTTACATACGTTTCACCCTTGTTGCTTTCACCCATTTCATTGGCAGTAATATCGTAATATTCTGGACGGTACAAGAACATCACCATATCGGCATCCTGTTCAATAGCTCCCGATTCCCTCAAATCACTCAACTGCGGAATCTTAGCCCCTTCTTTTCTTTTTTCTACTTCCCGACTTAACTGCGACAAGGCAATGATAGGAACCTTTAATTCTTTGGCAAGCCCTTTCAAATCTCTCGAAATTTTACTAATTTCTTGCTCCCGATTTCCATTCTTATTATCTCCGCCGCCGCTCATCAACTGGAGGTAATCTATGATGATTAGTCCGATATCATGCTTATTTTTTAACCTACGGCATTTAGCTCTTAACTCAAAAATATTCAATGCCGCCGTATCATCAATATAAATTGGCGCATTGCTCAAGCGCTCAATTCCCCGCTTGTACAACTGCTTCATTTCATGTTCTTCCAACTTACCTCGAGTGATTTTTTCCAACCATATTTCGCTCTCAGCACTTAATATACGCTGTACCAATTGGCTAGAACTCATCTCCAAACTAAAAAACACTACTGGAGTGGGTTTGGTTGGATGAAGTGCTGCACTACGGGCTAAATTTAAGGCAAATGCTGTTTTACCCACAGAAGGCCTAGCTGCTAACACAATCAAATCAGTTTGCTGCCATCCGTAAGTCAATTTATCCAGTGAAGGAAAGCCGCTTGGAACTCCAGTAATATCCTCATCCTTATTACGCATATCTTCTATTCGCTGAATCGTCTTCACTAATACCGTATTGATATCCTCAAATGCACTTCTTAAGTGATTATTGGTGATTTCAAACAACTTACTTTCTGCATCATCGAGCAAATCAAATACATCCGTAGTATCCTCATAGGCATCGCCGATAATTTCACCGCTAATACGAATTAATTCCCGCTGGATAAATTTTTGTAAAACAATTCTAGCGTGAGCCTCAATGTTGGCCGATGATACTACTGCATTGGTTAATTTGGAAACATAATAAGGGCCTCCCACGAGTTCAAGCTCTCCTTTTAGCTTTAATTCCTCCACCACAGTTAATAAATCAATCGGCAAACTTTTATCTGCCAACGACTTCATGGCTTTAAAAATACTCTGGTGAGCTTCTGCATAAAAACACTCGGGCTTTAAAATCTCCACCACTGTATCAAAAGCACTCTTTTCCAACATAATCGCACCCAATACCGCTTCTTCCAGTTCTTTAGACTGAGGCGGAACTTTTCCAAAAACCATATTTCCCAAATCAATGGAAGGTTTTCTTCTAACTTTTCTGTCTTTGTTAAGGTTGGTAAGCTCCATAGGAATTAAATTATTTTCTAGAATAAATTGTCAATTTTTCATTAAATATTGGTACCCGCTATCAATAATTTATCGAAAAGCGTATTGTCTGAAATCAATGCCCTACCGACTAATAAAAAGCCTACGGAGGAACAAATCTCTTCAACACGGCTAAGGTAAATGCAAAAAACCGATTGATTATCCACAGTACCCCCAGTCAAACTCTTTATAGTTGATTGTACACAATAAATGCACCGGCAAATCTAACTTATTAATACCTTATTCACATATTTATTAACAGGTAATATGCACAATCCGTCGCATTCTGAACTATTTTATCAACAACTGGAATTGCCCGCACTATTATTTCTGCACCAGACCCATTTTTTTTAAAGTTGGTGCATTTCTATAAATGTTTTATCAGTAATTTATTGTGTATTTTAGAGTTGTGGCGCATTATTTTCAATAAAAAAGCTGCTTTTTAATATCCGTTTTTTACGCTTACGGCTCAATAACTATCTTTGCGCCATCATATACCATTAATCAACAAACATTTAATGACCATAAGTTATAACTGGCTGAGTGAATATTTACCAGAAAAGGTAGATCCTGAAAAATTGAGTAAAATACTCACTTCCATTGGACTGGAAGTAGAAAGCTTAGAACAGTACGAAGATATAAAGGGCGGCTTACAAGGATTGGTCATCGGAGAAGTACTCAGCTGTACCAAGCATCCAGATGCAGATAAACTAAGCATTACATCGGTTGAAATTGGCAGTGAACAACCTTTGCAAATCGTTTGTGGGGCACCCAATGTTGCGGCAGGACAAAAAGTAATCGTAGCCACTATTGGAACTACCCTCTATCCGTTGAATGGAGAACCCCTTACCATGAAAAAAGTCAAAATTCGGGGGGTAGAAAGTTTTGGTATGATCTGTGCCGAAGATGAAATTGGCCTAAGTAAAGACCATGCTGGCATACTTGTTTTACCGGCAGCAACTACAATTGGAATGGCAGCCGCACAATATTTTAAACCCTATGAGGACTTTATTTTTGAAATAGGGCTTACCCCCAACCGAATGGATGCGATGAGTCATTTGGGGGTAGCAAAAGATGTGTGTGCATGGCTAACGCACCACAATAAAAAAGAAACTGCTGTAAAATCTCCTTTTAAAAATAACTTTAAGACCACTCAAAAGGGTAACCGGATTGCTGTAAGCATAGAAAACAATGAAGCTTGCCAACGGTATACTGGTGTAAGCATTCAGGGAGTTTGCATTGCGGAAAGCCCTGCATGGTTGCAGCAAAAATTAAAATGCATTGGCCTAAAGCCCATTAACAATATCGTAGATATCACCAATTTTATTTTGCATGAAACAGGCCAGCCCCTTCATGCTTTTGATGCAGATCAGATTACTGGAAAGAAGATTATTATCAAAAATCTTCCAGATGCCACCCCTTTTATTACACTAGATGAAAAGCAAAGAGCAATTTCGGCAGAAGATTTGGTGATATGCAATGAGCAATCGCCGATGTGTATTGCTGGTGTATACGGTGGACTTCAAAGCGGAGTAACCAATAACACTACCAATATTTTTCTCGAAAGCGCCTGGTTCAACCCGCTCAGTATCCGTAAAACTTCACTTCGACATGGATTGCGAACGGATGCTGCTACCCGTTTTGAAAAAGGGGTAGATATCAGCAATACAGTGAATGTATTAAAAAGAGCCGCGCTAATGATTCAAGAAATTGCCGGTGGTGAAATTGCCTCAGACATTATTGATATTTACCCAGCTCC
>CANJDY010000271.1 GCA_947472635.1 Chitinophagaceae bacterium | reverse complement strand
CCTTCAGAAAAATCATATACCAGTTCACTTTTTGAAAAGGGAATTAATAAAATAGCTCAAAAAGTTGGGGAAGAGGCAGTTGAATTGGTGATTGAGGCAAAAGATAATGATGCCAATTTGTTTAAAAATGAAGCGGCAGATTTGTTATTTCATTATTTGATCTTATTGCAGGCCAAGGGCCATACATTGAGTGAGATTCAGGATATTTTAATCAGCAGACATCAAAAATAATTGGCAAAAAAAAACACCCGTTGAGTAGGTGTTTTTTTTGAAAGAAAGTGTAGTAAATCTTTGTAATCTACCATATGTTTACCCTTACACTATCCACTCGATAGATTTTATCTTTCTGCTGAATACCAAATGCGCTATAAAATTCTTTAACATTAACAAAGGGGCCATTCACCCTGTATTTTGCGGGGGAATGAACATCGGTCATTAATTGGTTTTTCAATGATTGTTCGGTGGGATAGCCCATCCACCCCAATGCATAACCTAAAAAATACCGTTGTATTGGACTTAAACCAGCTATTGATTTATTGGCTTTAAATTGCTCCGTTTTTTTAAATGCATCCAAACCAATCAGAATTCCTCCAAGGTCAGCTATATTTTCACCAAGGGTAGCCTTTCCATTGATATGACTGCCAGCCAAGGGTTCAAAGGAATTGAATTGGTTAACCATTACTGTTGCTCGTTTATTGAATTCTAACGCATCCTTTGTTGTCCACCAGCTTTGTAGGTTTCCCTTCTCATCATATTGTCGACCTTCATCATCAAACCCATGGGTGATTTCATGACCGATTGTACTTGCCCCTCCATATCCATAAACGGTAGCATCATCTAGCTCCTCATCTTTGTAGCCAGGTACAGTAAAAATGCCGGCAGGCAAAACGATCTCATTGTTACTTGGATTATAATAGGCATTGTAAGTTTGAGGGGTCATGTCCCATTCATCCCGATCAACCGGTTTGCCTAGTTTATTCATTTCGTAGTGGTGCCACCATTTACTTGTGTTCACTGTATTTTGGAAGTAACTTTCCTTTACAATCTCCATGGATGAAAAATCTTTCCATTTATTGGGGTAGCCAACTTTCTTTTTTACGGCGGCCAGTTTCACCAAAGCTTTTTTCTTGGTAGTATCGCTCATCCAAGTTAGTTTTTTAATTCTTTCGCTATAGGCTAGTTTTACGGCTTCTACCATGTTTTCGTAGCGTTTTTTTGCAATTTCATTGAAAAACTCCTTAACATATAGTTGACCAAGTACCTCACCCATCGCATTCTCCTCTGCTCGTATAACCCTTTTCCATCTAGGTTTGCGTTCCTTTGCACCTGAGAATAATTTACTGAATTCAAATGCTTCTTTTCCAAATTTATCTGGTAATGCTTCTGAAAACTTTTTGGTCAGCCGATAGCGCATCATACTTTTCCAGGTTTCTACTGGGGTGCTTTTTAATAATTTATCAACTGTCTGATAATATTCAGGTTGACCAACAATCACCGAATCTGTTATGCCAATTCCATTTTCCTGCAAATAGTTATCCCAATTAACCGAAGGACAGAGATTGGAAAGATTGGTAAATGTCATTTTATTATAATTGGCATAAGGGTCCCTGAGGTCCTCCATTTTCCGGTGAACCTTGGCTAGGCTTGTTTCAAGTGAAAGTATATCTGTTGCTGCTTTTGATGCTTTTGAGCTGTCATCGCCAATCATCAAAAGTGTATGGGTGATGTTTTTTAAATAAGCAGTACGAATGCGAATGGTAGAGGAATCATTTTTAAAATAGTACTCCCTTTCTGGTAAGCCAATTCCTGTTTGCCATAGTTGGAGTGAAATAAGATCACTTTTTTTAGCATCTTGAGTAACGCTAAAGTTGATAGGCCCTTTTACACCTATTTGGTCCAATTCAGCAAAAACAGAGAGAAGTGATTTTGTATCGTTGATGGATGCAATTTTATGTAAGTAGGTATTGAGTGGTGTTGTTCCATCGGCTTCAATTTTCAGGGTATCCATTGCCGCTAGCCAAAAATTACCAATTTTTTGAGATGCCGTTCCCTTTGCTGCATTTTCTTTAGCTGCACTTTCACTAATCTCTCTTAATCTCCTTGTATTTTCTTCTACAACAAGATTGCCAATTCCCCATTGGCTTTCTTCTGCTGGAATTGGATTTTTCTTAATCCATCCACCATTAGCATACATAAAAATATCCTCCCCTGGATGAATGGTTGTGTCTAAATTTGCAGCAAGCACATCCGGTTTTACAGGGGTTATGTTGCTGTTGCAAGCACCCAATAGGTAGGCTACTATTAGTAGCGGAGTATATCTTTTCATGTTTATCGGTATTTTTTTACTATTAAATAGGATTGGTATTTATTTTCTGAAATTTTGCAAAGTGCCCAAATGTACCATCGGCAATTTATTTGTGATAATTTAATTTTAAAATTAAGCAATGATCATAATAGTTGACATTTTTAATTTGCTAGTTATATTCATTATAAACATTATATCTAAGCCGTTTAATTCAAATTTGTCTAGTGTAACACTATATGGGTGGTAGTAATTACCTTAATTTTACTGCTTATTGAATAAATATGACTCCGGAAAGAGATGAACGGCTTACTGCGGTTTTAAATAAGCGCCAACCTGATATCACAGTGGTATTGGAAAATGTATTTGATCCTCATAATATATCTGCGGTTATGCGGACCTGTGATGCGATTGGTGTGCAGGATATCTACATTTTAAACCATAAAATTCCACCACACAAAAAATGGAGTGAAAAAAGTTCCTCCAGTGCTGCCAAATGGCTTACCATCCATCAGTTTACGGATGCAGCTGCATGTTTTGAAGCTTTACGCAAACGTTATAATAAAATTTACACCACCCACTTAAGTTCGGATGCTGTTGGTTTGTATGAGCTGAATTTGACTGAGTCCGTGGCGTTGGTTTTTGGAAATGAACATAGTGGTGTGAGTGATGAAATTATAGCTATGGCCGATGGTAATTTTATCATCCCTCAGGTTGGTATCATTAAGTCATTGAATATTTCTGTTGCCTGTGCGGTTACATTGTATGAGGCATTCAGACAGAAAACCAAAATGGGACATTATGACCAACCAAATTTGAAAGGTGAACAATTGGATTCACTTAGGAAGGAATGGGGTTTTTTAGAGGATTAATTTTTACTTATGGATTTCGCTGGTAAAATGAAATTCAATATCAGGATTATTTTGCCTTTCTGTATTTAAAAACCATTCGCTTTGGGCTAAATAAACTAAATGGCCATCTTTGTCCTCCGCAATATTAGCCTGTTTAAAACGTGTGAAGTCTTCCAGCTTTTTTGGATCCTTGCTGGTAAGCCAACAGGCTTTATAAAAAGGCAAACTATTCATTTGAACCGATGCGCCATATTCTTGTAAAAGGCGGTATTGAATTACCTCAAACTGCAGTTCGCCTACACAACCAATAATCTTTTTATTACCACCAAACTGGGTAAAAAGCTGAGCTACCCCTTCATCCGTTAGCTGAAGTAATCCTTTTTCTAACTGCTTGGTTTTCATAGGATCTTTATTCTGGACCTCTTTAAATATTTCAGGTGAAAAAGAAGGTATTCCTGTAAAATAGAACTTTTCCCCTTCAGTAAGGGTATCGCCAATTTTGAAATTACCGGTGTCAAACAAACCTACTACATCGCCTGGATAGGCATCCTCAATCACTTCTTTTTGACGGGCCAAAAAACTATAAGGGTTACTAAAACGAAAATCCCTTTCAAGGCGCACATGCTTGTAATATTTGTTACGTTCAAAACGACCGCTACAAACTCTTAAGAAAGCAATTCTATCCCTATGCTTAGGATCTAAATTGGCATGGATCTTAAAAATAAACCCGCTGAACTTGTCTTCTTCAGGTAAAATATCTCTTTCTGTAGTATGTCTTGGTCTTGGTGTGGGAGCTATGCGAATAAAAGTATCCAACATTTCCTTCACACCAAAATTATTTACTGCACTACCGAAAAACACTGGAGCAGTTTTGCCACTCAGATAATCGGCCATATCAAGTTCTCCGTAAACACCATCTATCAATTCTACATCTTCCCTCAAAGTAGCAGCGTCTTTTTCACCAATTTTTGCATCCAAAATAGGGTTACTTAGGTCAGTGATTTCCAACACATCTTCATCATTGGCCTTGGTACCGGCTGTAAACAATACCAAACTCTTTTTATGAAGGTCGTATACACCTTTAAAGTCCTTTCCACTATTGATTGGCACCGTCATGGGGTGCAATTGTAACTTTAATTCATTTTCAATCTCTTCCAGCAAATCAAAACGATTTTTACCATCCCGATCCATTTTATTGATAAAT
>CANJDY010000270.1 GCA_947472635.1 Chitinophagaceae bacterium | reverse complement strand
TGAGGACCAAATACAAGTATAAAACACAATATGACGATACTTGCCTGGGAAGCCCCAAATTGAGCAGCCTCCAAATAATAGGAAAATATCCGCACCTTTCCATAAAGCATATGTGTTTTGAGGTGCTCCTGCAAATACAGTTGTTCGGCAGAATCCATGCCTATATACAATTGCTTCATTCCATACAAGGCCCCTAATAATGACAGGAAAATAATCAGGTCTGTAAAGACATAGATGTCTGATTTTTTATTAAAAACTAGCATTGTTAAGGGTATCACCATCACCCAATACAAGGATACTGTCCTTGATTCCTGAAGCCAACCAACAATATTTGGGCGAGCGGGGTTTCCTATTTGCAAAACAGTAAGCATAAACCATACAAGAGAAAGCCATATCAAATCATTGTTGAGCTGGCGATATCGAAACTTTTTGCCCCTGTAAAAAATAACAGCCAACCAAGTGATTAGCAATAAAGCGTCGATACCCAAGCCCACCTGAACTTCTATAAAATGACGCCCAATACCAGGCATTAAAAAACTATACACCAAAAAAGAGATAAACCCTACCCGGGGATTCAAAAAAACAAGTATTAGAAAGCCAATTAAGATAGGTAAGGCAATGAATAGGCCTGCTACGGTAAACCCAAAGTAAGCAATCAACCAACCCATAAAAGCAGCGATCAATAAACAAGGTAAGAGCAGTATATAATGATTACCAATATCATTAGCGGGATAAAAAACGTCTTTTTTAATAGGCAGCGAATTCATTTGTTTTATTGAATCAACAAAGCTTTTAATTAGGAAATAATTTTAGGCACGAATATTTTTTTTATTTCCAAATTCAAACTTGGCCAATCCCTTTAGGTAGGAACGAAGAAAAAAACTTTTCTTTTGTATTTCGCCAATATATTCTTCTGCAAAATCAATTTTCACTCCGTTTAACAAAAAAGAAAGTGGAAGGCCAGTACTTTTTACAAATAGGGACAATAAATTTTTATCAATTTTACCCCAAACCCTATTAGCTCTACAAACTAAAATACTATGATCTATATTCGGTAGTAACCCAGGCCTTACCATCATAGAATCCAGTGGTGGAAATTCAAGCAAAACGATATCCTTTGAGGATGAAAAATTAGTTGCACCCTCACTCCATTGCAAACAGTCCACTGTATAATTAAGATTTGAAAACTCCCTATTCAATGCATTGATTAAAGTAGATTTACCTTCCTGATCTTGAATACTAAAAAAGCCAATAGTAATTGGTTTTTTAGAAAAATTCAGCCGAGGGAGTATTTGTTGAACCAATCGTAAATTTGACTTTTGAATAAAAGCATCAGGAGCACTTAACAAGGGGTAAATCCCCAACATGGGCAAACCCGTCAGACTAGCTGCTCTATCTGGTCTTTGCAGAGTTTGATTGATGAGAACCCTCGCCAAAATGATTGACAACACCAATATAAAACCTACCATAAAACCAACCATCACCAGCAAGATTCGTTTGGAGGCATTCGCCTTCAACGGAAGAAAAGGCGGATCTACAATATTCAATTTGGTAGTAAGCTCGTTATTTTGCTGTGTTAATTTAGCCGTATTTAACCCGTGTAACATTTCAAGGTACTCCTGTTCAGAAACATTGATTAACCGCTCAATTTTTTTTAGCAAAGCGCCCAAAGGTGCATACCTTCTATATTCTTGTGAGAATTCAACTCTACGCTTATCCATCTCAGTTAACCTTGCCCTATTTTGTTCAACGTCCAAAGATGTTTTCAACCACTCATCCAAAACAAATTTATTGGGTATCCCATTAGGGGTTAGTGAGTGCGAATAAAAGTCATAAACAGAACCCTTCATTTTTTTCTCCAGCTTAGCAGATTCATTGCGAAGACTATCCAACACATGAAGATTTCCCTTTTCATTTTTATTAAAAAACTCACCTACCGTAATGGTATTATTGAGATCCGAAAGCTGGGCCCGTTTATTGATAATATCAGCGCCATATTCATTTTGGTAAAGCCGACTTTTTAAATTGTCATTTACCTTTTCCAATGATTTGATACTGGCCATTTTATCCATCACCAAATTATGTTCCTGTGCACCTAGGTTTTCCTTCTGAACAGCCACTGCTTTAGTCTGCTCATAATAATTAATAATATCGTGCTGCTTATTAAATTCCATAAAATTTTCTTCGGCAGCATTTAACCTGGAGAGGGCGTTATGGGTTTGCTCTTCAAAGTATCCTACTACTGATTCAGACTGCCCCTCCTTGATCATACGATGTTTTTTCATAAAAGACTCCTCCAGTAATTCCAATGAACGCATACAAATAGCAGCATCGCTCGTCTCATAAGAAATTTTGATCAGATCGCTATTGTTGATCCGAGAAGCCTTAATGCTATTCATTGCATTGAGTGAGTAAAACGGATTGTCGGAATGAATGATTGTATAAATCACATTCCCCTCGCCTTTTCCCATATACTGATTTAAGGACAGTATGGTGCCCTCAAGGGTTGGCTTAACAACAACTGAGCGGATACTATCTGGTATGAGCAATTGCAACTGATTGAAAGCATCCTGTGATAAAATTAGTGGATCCTGGTTTTTTAAAAGTAAATGACTAGCTAATAAATTGATTAACACTTCTTGCTTAGTTTCCCTAGAATTAATCAATGAAAGTAAATTATCAAATGCATTACTGGTTGAAAAATAGTCGGATTTATTGCTTCCACTCAGGTTATATCCAGATGCGATACCGGTATACACAACCGATTCAGAAGAATATATTTTTTGTTCATTTCGGGTAAAATAAAAAATGGAACCTGCTACTACCGTTGGTATCAGTAACAACCAAAGCAGATTTTTTAGTAGCAGTTTTATAAAATAGATGAAGCTCACTTAGACTGAATTACTAAAGATGAAATGGTAGTTCCTGTAAATGCTTCTAGCTGGAGGTAACTATTTTGAAATTTATTAACATAGGTTTCATATTCGACAACTGATTTATTATACACCCCCAACACAACCGAAGCCTGCTCTACATTTATTTGTCCGTTCAAAAAATCTTTCTCCGCCATCAAATTATTAATTTGTGCAGCCTCTTTATTTTTACTGCTAATGGCCATTAGTTTATGAATCAATTTAAAATCAAGATATAATTGAATTACCTGCTGCTTTATATTTAGCACTACCATTTCCTGCTCGGCATTAGCCATATTCAATCTCGACTGGCCCAATTTTAAAATATTTTTACGATTGATAATTTGTGAAATTGGCAACTGCAATCCAATGCCTACTGTATAGTTTCCATTTTGCGCCTTTGTTAAATTGGCAAATCCAGGGGTTAGGGAAGTATTGTTAGATGAAAAAAAATTGGTGCCGTAATTGTAAGATGACTGAAGTGATAAAGCGTCGAAGATGACGTTTTTTGATATTTGGTAATTCGCCTTTTCGATCGATTCGCTATTCGTTGCCCTTCGGTATTCTGGTGAATACTTGATGGCAGAATCAATTAACATGGGTAATAACTCATCGGTAGCCAATACCCTTTTTAGCAAAGAATCCATCGTCACTGATTGGGCCTGCAGGGTATGAAAAAATAAGAATAGAAAAGAAAATACAACAGTATGGAGATAGCCTTTTTTAAGAAACATATTATACATTACCAGTTTGAAATAAAGCCGGAACGGTGCGTACAATCAATTTGATGTCATTTATGAAACTATGATTTTTGGCATAATCATTATCTAGGTTTAGCCGTTCTTGCTCCGACATTTCTTCCCTACCTCTTTTCTCCACCTGCCACAAACCGGTAATACCCGCTGGAGCCATAAAGCGCAGCGCAGATTTATCAGTGGTTATTTTTTCGGCTTCGTACAATGGAAGTGGTCGGTTGCCTACAATTGACATATCCCCCGTAAAAACATTCCATAATTGCGGTAGTTCATCTAGGCTTGCATTTCTTATAAAATTACCAACACGGGTAATTCGAGGATCATTTTTTATTTTAATAAATGCCGAGGAAGATATATTTTCATTTTGCTGGCTAGAGAGGTATTCACAAACAACGCTGTCATCTGTATACAATGGATTTTGACAGACGCTGCCAGTCTTTCTGCAAAACACACACAATGCTGCTGAAACAATTGACGACCCCTCGGCACAGGACTTCGATTCGTTATATTGATTGAGATGTGAAAGATCTTTTAACCTTGCGTCTGCACCGGTATACATAGAGCGGAATTTATAAAACTTAAATATCTTATACCCCGTGCCCACCCTTAAGGAATAATAAAAAACAGGTCCCTTTGATTCCAGCCTTATTAGCAGGGCTATGATGCCAAAAATGGGGCTTAACAACAGCAGTGCCAAGCCCGAAAAAGCAATATCAAAAATGCGCTTAATTTGTTGGATTT
>CANJDY010000269.1 GCA_947472635.1 Chitinophagaceae bacterium | reverse complement strand
TAGAGGACGTGCAATAAAAGCCAGTTTTGCTGAATAAAATAAGTTAAAAGATATTTTTTTTACTTCATCCAAATTATTGATCATAGCTTCCGCCATTTGGATCTTATATGAAAAAGAAATTAAATAATAGGGAGATATATTAACTAAATGAATAATAGCTGGAATAAAATGCCAGGCATCTTTCCATCTCAACCCTTGCCGATCGGATAGGGTGCCATTTACATAAAAATAAAGCAGCGGTCCCAGCAGCAGCCATAATGGTGAGAAATGATAATAGAAAATGGCCAGCCATAACGAAGATTTTCCATAAAGGGAAAAATAGTGCGTAATACTGTAAGTTGAAAGGATAATAAAAAACAATGAAAGATAAAGCGCATTCTTATTGGACTTCCAGTTATAAAATGCCAGTATGGCCGATAGGACGAACGTTAAAATTGAAATATATAATAGCATTGATATTTTGGAAATTTATAATAAGACGAAATTACTGAAACTTTAATCGTTTTTATAAAAATAATATTTTAAAAACTTGTCCGATTTTTGGATTATTGAACAACAAATCAAAAAACGAGATGACATCTTTTTTAAGAGATGTCATCTCGTTTTTTAATATATGCTTTGGTGAGGTTTTGGCAACTAGGTGGCCGCTGTTAAAATCAACAGAAAGCAAAGACAAAACCCGATAAATTGATGGTTAGGAAAGCGAATTCCTTACCGGCCATTTTCGATGAAATGAAGGTTTCTTTTGATGCCGGCAAATTTGCTTCTCTTGAGTGGAGAATTTTTGAAAATTGTTTTGAAACTTTCTTCTGTCAATTCCTCCCAATCACTCGTGCTAAAGTTGAGTATTGCAGGGATGGGAGTAAAATTGATCTCGCTGGTAGGAGTTGAAAATCGGTTCCAGGGGCATACATCCTGGCAAACATCACAGCCAAACATCCAATTGTCAAATTTGCCCTTCATTGTTTCTGGTATTAGGGTTTCCTTCAGTTCAATGGTAAAATAGGAAATACATTTACTGCCATCCACTACCTTATTGGGCAGTATCGCGTCGGTAGGGCAACTGTCAATACATTTGGTACAACTGCCACAGAAGTCTTTAGCGTAGGGGTCATCGTAATTCAGCTCGAGGTCAATGATTAGTGTAGCAATGAAAAAAAAACTGCCACCTTGTTTATTGATGAGATTTCCATTTTTTCCAATCCAGCCAAGTCCGGTTCTTTGAGCCCAGCTTCTTTCTAGCACAGGGGCACTGTCTACAAATCCTCTGCCGACTACCTCGCCAATGGATTGTTTTATTTCAGCTAAAAAACCAGTTAGTTTTTCCCTGATCACTTCATGATAGTCGTTGCCATAGGCATAGGTGGCAACTTTAGGAGCGTCAGGGTTTTGGTGCTGGGCTGGGAAATAGTTTAGTAATAAAGTAATGACTGATTTTGCACCCGGCACCAATTTGGAAGGGTCGATGCGCATGTCAAAATGATTCTCCATGTATTGCATGGATCCGTGCATGCCTTTATTCAGCCAGCTTTCCAGCCTTCTAGCGTCTTCATCTAAAACTACCGCTTTTGCAATGCCGCAATGATCAAAGCCAAATTTTCCGGCTAGCTCCTTTATGAGCTGCGTATTTTTTTCAATTCTATTCATTGCCCTTGATCTTCCAAATGTAATCGGTGAAAAAATCGGTGTGCCAAAGGGGCAATTAATAAACCTATTGTACTGATAAAGGCAACACCGCTAAACAAAGCATACAAAGAAGCAAATACCTTGGCCTTGTTGGAAAGAACAATATCTGCATCAATAATTGGACCCATCCCACTCAAAATCATCGAAGCATTTAACAGGCTGTCATACCAGTCAAACTGGGGAATGGTAATCTTATAGCCGAGTACACCAATCAAAAGGCAGATGCCCATTGTGATGGTTGCAAATACTGCATTGTTCCAAATTCTTTTGTAAAATATTTTTTTTGGAGCCAATGCTTTTTTTATTTTTTCTTCCATGGTGATTGAATTTACTGGATTAGGGAAAATCCTTTTTTTACTAATTATTTTTCAAAACGAATATTTTTTTGGAATTACTTGAAGCCGTTGTAAATATTGTTATAGTCCATTGCATTCTCCGGATAGTTGTTGGTCAATTGCTTTCTTTAAAGCGGAATAAACGTCTTTTTTTTCCTCTGTAAGTACATTTTTTACAAATACAATCGCTGCATAGTTTCTGCATAGGTCAATATAGGGCCAGGTTCCAAAAAGTCCAGGGCAGGAGACTACCCTGCTATTCCCCTTGCTATCGGTTTGTTCAATCCATTCACCGAGTCCATACTCAAAACCCTCGGCAACTTTTGGACTATATAGTTTGTTACTATTCTTGGTTTGAATGGTTTGCATTTGCAGGATAGCATTTTCACTCAAAATTCGGTTACCCCCAAACATTCCCTTTGCCAATAGCATCGACATAAAGTTCATGTAATCTGCGGCAGTAGATGTTGCACCACCCGATGGATTGATTGCATAATTTTCAGGTGTAAAACTGCTGTTCCTCATATTTAGTGGTGTAAATATTCTTTGTTTGATGAGTTGGTCAAACTTTTTTTTGGAAACGACTTCCAATACTCGTCCTGCAATATTTAGTCCCATGCCACTGTAAAGGAAACTAGTGCCTGGGTTTGCTGCGATTTCTTTTTTTGCAAAGGAATTTACTTCCTCTTCCAGCGATTCAAATTTTCTACGCTCCAATAGTTTAGCAATCAATCTTGGATTGTCGGCAATACCCGTTTGGTGGGATAAACATTGGCGGATGGTGATGTAATTTTTTCCATAAGTTTCAAAAATGGTTAAAAATTTACTCACCGGGTCATCGAGAGAAATTTTTCCTTCATCTACAAAAGTCATTACTAGCGCAGCGGTAAGCCATTTACTGCAACTAGCAATGGGGGCCCTTGTTTTTATGGTAAAATCCCCCGTCTCTTTTTGATAAATAATTTTCCCGTCCTTATAAATAAGCACTGCCAGCTCTTTTCCAAGCGCTTTTTGGTTATCCAATAATAGTTGATCCACTATGGCAAAATTATATTGGCTTTTACAAATAAGACAGAGTAGCATAAAAGCTGCTGCCAGACTGAATTTACGGCAGGTAAGATTGGTTTTGTATGTCATAATTTCCTACATTTCAATTTGGACAAAAAATTGCAGTCTTGAGAATGAAAATTAAAGGTATTTCTATTTTAATGAATCCATCCACAAGCATTGTTTTTAGGATTGTTCTTGTGTACTTTAGTTACAAATTTAACAAATATAAAAATCAGTATATATGAATTTAAATAATTTCACCATCAAGGCGCAGGAAGCAATTACTCAAGCCCAACAGGAAGCGTTTAATCATCAAAATCCCAATATCGAAACGGAGCATCTATTAAAAGCTTTGTTGACGAATGAAGATTCACCCATTGAATTTTTGCTGAAGAAAAACAATGTGAATGTGGCCTTTGTTGCGAGCAAGATTGAAGAAAGTATTCAAAAGCTTCCAACCATTCAAAGTGGTGAACCGGCTCAGTCTGTAAGTAGGGATATGAATAGTGTGGTTCTTCGTGCAGGTTCGGCTTTAAAGACTTTTGGAGATGAGTTTGTAAGTGTCGAATATTTGTTACTGGCCATTTTGCAGGGCAATGACAATAGTGCTAAACTTTTAAAAGATGCAGGCCTTACCGACAAGGGGTTAGTAGCGGCCATCAAGGATTTGAGAAAAGGGTCTACCATTTCTTCTCAAACACAGGAAACCCAGTTTAACGCACTCAACAAATACGCGAAGAATTTGATTGAAATGGCGAGAAATGGCAAACTGGATCCAGTCATTGGAAGAGATGAGGAGATTAGAAGAACCTTACATATTTTGTCGCGCAGAAGTAAAAACAATCCTATTTTGGTAGGGGAGCCTGGTGTGGGTAAAACAGCCATCGCTGAGGGTTTGGCCATGCGGATAGTAAATGGGGATGTTCCGGACAATTTAAAATCAAAAATTATTTTTGCACTAGATATGGGGCAACTGATAGCGGGGGCAAAATACAAAGGGGAGTTTGAGGAGCGATTGAAATCAGTTGTAAAGGAAGTGAGTACCAGCGATGGTGAAATTATTTTATTTATTGATGAAATACATACCCTTGTAGGTGCGGGTGGAGGAGATGGGGCAATGGATGCTGCTAATATTTTGAAGCCAGCATTGGCAAGAGGCGAGTTGAGGGCGATTGGTGCAACTACCTTAAGTGAATACCAGAAATTTTTTGAAAAGGACAAGGCGCTGGAGCGGCGTTTTCAGAAAGTAGTCATTAATGAGCCAAGTGTGGAAGATGCAGTTTCTATTCTACGTGGATTAAAGGATCGCTATGAAACCTATCATCATGTAAGAATCAAAGACGAGGCAATCATTGCTGCAGTAGAGTTATCGCACCGATATATTAC
>CANJDY010000268.1 GCA_947472635.1 Chitinophagaceae bacterium | reverse complement strand
TGATTCCGAATGGAAATTGGGCAGGGGAGTTTTATTATAAATCGCTCTTACCTTTTTACCCTGCGATAGCAGTTGGCGAATCAATTCGCTTCCTAATAAACCTGCGCCACCTGTAACTAAAATCATAGTATAAAAAAATGGAAGCTAATAAAAAGGGTTTCCAACAAATGGTGGAAATAATTAAGTAGCTGCTGTGAACTGCTTTAAAAACCGAACATCGTTTTCACTAAATAACCGCAGGTCTTTTATCTGGTATTTCAGCATGGTAATTCTTTCTATACCCATACCAAATGCAAAGCCTGTGTACTTATTGCTGTCGATACCACAATTTTCGAGCAGATTGGGGTGCACCATTCCACAGCCTAAGATTTCAACCCATCCAGTGTGTTTACATACATTGCAACCAGTACCGCCACAAATCAGGCAGCTGATATCCATTTCGGCACTAGGCTCTGTAAAAGGAAAATAACTTGGACGAAAACGTACTTTAAAATCCTTCCCAAACATTTCCTGCACAAAGAAATAAAGGGTTTGTTTTAAATCGGCAAAGGACACGTTCTCCGCGATGTACAATCCCTCTACCTGATGAAAAAAACAATGTGCCCTTGCACTAATGGTTTCATTTCGATATACCCGACCTGGACAGATAATTCGAATGGGTAATTTCCCCTTCTCCATCTCACGTACCTGCACACTCGAAGTATGGGTACGCAGTATCCAGTCTGGGTTTTGGCTAATGTAAAAAGTATCCTGCATATCCCGTGCAGTATGGTTTTCGGGCATATTCAAGGCAGTAAAATTATGCCAGTCATCTTCTATCTCAGGGCCTTCTGCTACAGCAAAACCAAGGCGTTGAAAAATGGATACCACTTGATTACGAACCAAGCTGATCGGATGCCGAGAGCCAGTTCGCAAAGGGTCTCCAGGAAGCGACCAATCGAAACCAGCATTTTCAGAAGTTGCGTCTTTATTATCGGTAAGCGATTGTAACGCTTCGTATTTTGCTTCAGCAAATAGTTTAAACTCATTCAACAGTTGACCGAATTCTCTTTTTTTATCCCCTGGAACATTCTTCATTTCCCCCATTACTTCCTTCACCAACCCTTTGGTTCCTAAGTATTTTATACGAAAAGCTTCGGTATCGTCTGCTGTAGCCGCAACGAAAATACTAATCTCAGTTTTTAATGTTTCTATTCTTTGTAACAACGCTTCCATTCTGCAAAAATAAGGAATTGTTAAAGAAATGACTAGTCGTTGATTGTAGAAGCTAAATCTTTACCCAATGGGCTTATAGTGGGTGGCTTGTAAGAGCCGAATGACTAGCTGCCTTCTCCCTTAACCGATATGAAAAATGCTTCCCGACAGCCCCCTGTCTTCAAGTCAAGGTTCAACAAATAAAAAACACCAGCCATCAAACCCCAACCAACGTCTAAGTTTCAACTATCTTACCTAAGTTTGCTTCAAATTTACTCCGATGTACGACCTCCATGATTTTTTAATGCCGATTGACATGCACAGTTTAAATGAGGACAGTGGATACAATGATGGGCAACTAGCCAAACACATTGTTGGGTACAATACTGAAATACCGGATGTGTCAGCTATAGATATTGTATTGGTAGGCATTGGCGAAACAAGAGGAAACGGCATATTTACTACCGGTTTTGAGGCTGCAGATGCCATCCGCAGGCAATTGTACCAGTTGCATTATTGGCATTTTGATACCACCATTGCAGATTTCGGAAATATCAAAACAGGGGCAACATTAAAAGATAGTTATGCCGCCATCAAAACAGTTTTGACGGAATTAATAAAAATGAAAAAAACGGTGGTGCTACTAGGTGGAACGCATGATATCACCCTAGCGCAATTTCTGGTATATAAGGAATTGGGAATGTCTGTAGAAGCGACTTGTATAGACGCTTCCATTGATCTTAGAAGTGAAAGCGCCCTTAGGAGTGAGAATTTTTTGTTAGAAATGCTCACTAGCGACCCCTCTATCATCAGCCATTACCACCATATTGGATTTCAAAGTTACTATGTTCATCCTCGTATGTTAGAAACAATGGATAAACTTCGGTTTGACTGTTATCGGTTAGGCGTTGTCAAAGAAAACATGGATGAAATGGAACCCGTATTGCGAAATACTACCTTATTAAGCTTTGATATCAGTGCCATCAAATACAGCGACGCCCCTGCCAATAAAAAAAGTCCAAATGGATTTACTGGGGAAGAAGCGTGTTTGTTAGCAAGATATGCAGGAATGAGCAGCCATTTAAATAGTTTTGGTATTTACGGCTATGAGCCACAAGCTGATATTAATGAATTGACGGCAAGGCAAATAGCCCAAATGCTCTGGTATTTTATAGATGGTAAAAGTCGCAGCAAACAAGAAGTGTCCATTGAGGACAGAACACATTTTAATGAATTCAATACAGTAGTTGCAGAAGTTGCCACCGTATTTTTACAGAGCAGGCGAACCAACCGATGGTGGATGCAATTACCCAACAATAAAATGATTCCATGCAGTTACCGGGATTACCAACTAACCAGCAAAAATGAAATACCAGAGCGATGGCTTCGGGAACAAGAGCGGAGTTAATGAATGAATTTGAACCTAGCGATGTCCCTATTTTTTTAAGCATTTGTTTTTTGGATTCGGCAGTCAATTTATTTAGCAGCAACTATACAATTGTATTTATGAAAGATATCGGCTCTTGTAACAATTTTTGTAGCAACAAAAAATCTCTAAATAGCGCCGCTGCTTCGAAATCAAATCTTATGCCGATCCTTTTTCGATCTAGTGCGACCACCGAAAAAGCATTACCAAACTTGCGAAACAAGCTATCTTCTTTTTTGATAATTATCCACCTGATAATCCTACTCGGCTCCTGCTCTATTTCGAAGCAAATTTCCAGGCAAGCAAAAAATGATTTATTGAAAGATGCAGCCGTTGCAACTGGTCATATTGGCATCAGTATATACGAGCCTGCCACGGGCAAATATTGGTACAATTATGATGCTGCAAAATATTTTGTACCCGCCTCCAATACCAAATTGTTTTCGCTCTATGCAGGCATGAAATATTTGGGGGATAGTTTGGTGGGACTGAGGTATGAAAAGACTTGTGATAACTATATCACCATTGTAGGCACCGGCGACCCCACATTTTTACACCCCGATTTTAAAAATCAACCTGTACTCAATTTTCTACAAAAGCCGGTCGATTATGCTTATCTGCAAGATTCATTTCTTTCAAAATTTTCCCCTTTAGGAAATGGCTGGGCTTGGGATGATTACCAGAGCGCTTATGCGGCAGAAAGAAGTGAACTACCCATTTATGGAAATGTGGTGAAATTTTATCTTCAAAATGACACCCTTGCAGTTAGCCCCCCAACTTTTTATACCCATTCTTTTCAGTGGCTTAATTCAACCCTTACAAAGGGCGTTGGCACAAAATTCAGCATCGAAAGACCTTTTGACGATAACTCATTTCATTCTTTGTCCAAATCATCCTCAAAATTTACGGAGCAATGGATTCCATTCAAAACAACTTCTAACGAAACTCCTCCTAAATCTACCTTCATAAAATTATTGGAAGATACCCTTCACAAAAAAATAGGGAACTGTGCATCCGTTGATTCTAGATTCATCCTTCGAAACATCATCCACTCCCAACCCGTCGATTCCCTTTTTAAACCTATGATGCACCGGAGCGACAATTTTTTTGCTGAGCAAACTTTATTAATGGCAAGTAATGAACACCTTGGTATTATGAGTGATGAAATAATAATTGACACCCTCTTACAGAACGATTTAGCCGATATTCCTCAACGTCCGAAATGGGTAGATGGAAGCGGACTTAGCCGCTATAATTTATTTACCCCCCAATCATTTGTATATATTCTCAACAAAATGAAAAATGAATTTGGAATGGAGCGGCTAAAAAACATTTTGCCTACCGGTGGCGAAGGCACGCTTTCTGCATATTACCAAAAAGCTGCTGGATTTATTTTTGCCAAAACGGGAACGCTTAGCAACCATTGTGCCTTAAGCGGTTTTATGTTCACTAAAAAAAATAAGCTGTTGATTTTTTCTGTTTTGGCCAATCACTATACTACAGCCGCCGCACCTGTTAGAAGGGCCGTTGAAATATTCTTAACCTACATCCGAGAAAAATACTGATCTTTTATCTTCCAAACATCCTATCCAACTCTGTTTTTTTGAAAGCAGTATAAGTAGGCTTGCCATTGGGAGTGATATTAGGCACCGTGCAAATAAATAACTCTTGTACAATCGTCCTCATTTCCTTTTGAGTTAGTGATTTCCCTGCTTTAATAGCCTGTTGCCAAGCCAAGGAACGGAATAGTTTTTCACGTTTGGTATATTTCAAGTCGCTGCTAAAATGCTTGTATTGCTCTAGCATTTTTTCGATGGCTGCTTTCTCGTTTCCTTGTTCTACAT
>CANJDY010000267.1 GCA_947472635.1 Chitinophagaceae bacterium | reverse complement strand
CAAGAACAGATTGCTATCATTGAAAAATATTTATTGATTACCGGCAACAATGAAGATAAATTAACTCAAATAAAATCATTGGTAGGTAACCTAGATGTAGGTAAAGAAGGAATTCAAGAGGTAGAATTTTTATTTCAGCAAACCAGCAATATCCACCTAGCAATTGACTTTACCCTCGCCAGGGGACTGAATTATTATACCGGAATCATATTTGAGGCAAAGGCTCCCCCAGAAGTTCAAATGGGAAGCATTGGTGGTGGTGGAAGATACGATGACCTTACCAGTTTATTTGATGTGCCTGGTATCGCAGGGGTTGGTATTAGTTTTGGGGTAGATAGAATTTATGATGTGCTGGAAGAACTACAACTTTTTCCACAGGATGTCCAAAAGGGGCCAAAAGCCATTTTCTTTCACATGGGAGATGATGAAAGCCTTTTCACCTTTGGCATAATGCAGCAATTGAGAGAAAAAGGTATCCCCTGCGAAATGTACCATGAATTTGCAAAAATTGCTAAACAATTCAGTTATGCAGAGAAAAAAAATATTGACTATGCCATCATTATTGGCAGCAAGGAAATAGAACAGCAACATTGCCTGGTTAAAAATTTGGGTACCGGGGTGCAGCAGGAAGTTGCTTTTGAAAAATTAGCCACCTTCTTTCACTCATAAAACACTTTTCACCAGGCCAATCAACACCCTGTTTACAAAGCACCTGCTAAATTTTATCGCGCATAATAAAACTGCTGAATATTCATTGCAGCAAAGTAGCTCCATTGGGCAATACAGTAAGTTACGGTATCTTTGCACTATGAAAGCAGTAAAACAAAACATTCGCCACCTAAGTTTGGAGGAATTGACGAAACATTTTGAGACCATCGGCGAAAAAAAATTTCGTACCAAGCAAGTGCATGAATGGCTTTGGAAAAAAAATGCACAAAGTTTTGAGGACATGACAGATATTTCCAGAGAACTGCGCGCGCACCTCGCCGAAAAATTCGACTTACCCGCCCTTACCGTAAATACCACCCAATTTAGTAGTGACGGAACTGTTAAATCAAGGTTTATGACTTTTGACGGGCACATGATTGAAGGAGTGCTCATTCCTACAGAGAAGCGCAACACTGCCTGTGTATCTTCCCAGATTGGTTGTAGCCTGAGCTGCAAATTTTGTGCTACCGGCACCATGGAGCGAAAAAGAAATTTAGATTATGATGAAATCTACAACCAGGTAGCTTTTATTAACCAGCAATCAGAAAAAACATTTGATAAAAAACTTTCCAACGTAGTTTTTATGGGTATGGGCGAACCGCTTTTAAATTATAAAAATGTTTTAAAAGCCATCGACAAATTAATAGCCAATGATGGCATGGCGATGAGCCCAAAAAGAATCACCGTTTCTACCGCTGGGGTGGCCAAGCAAATCAAACAACTAGGCGATGATAGGGTAAGATTCAATCTTGCACTTTCACTGCATGCTGCAGATGATAAAAAACGCAACCAGATAATGCCCATCAATGAAACCAATAGCATCAACACATTGGTAGAGGCGTTGAATTATTTTTATGATAAAACTAAAAATGATATTACCCTAGAGTATATTCTTTTTAAAGACCTCAATGACTCTATTGAAGATGCAGAGGCACTGACAAAAATTTACCGCCAGATACCCACTCATTTGGTCAATGTAATTGAATACAATCCGATAGACGGTGCAAAATACACCAAGCCCGATGAGGATACCACCCAACGCTTTACGGACTATCTTGCCAAAAATAGGGTAAACGTTCGGGTAAGAAGAAGCCGTGGGAAAGACATTGATGCAGCCTGCGGACAACTTGCCAACAAAGGGAAATAAAATTACCTCGATTCAAATTAATAACAGTTTGTACAAAAGACCCTTTCAAAAAATGAAGGGGTCTTTTGGTATCTGACTAGGCATACTAAAAAGATATACTTAAAAAAAATATTCCAACCGATTAAACCTAGTAAACTGTTCATAGTCTATTTAACTGAACCAATTAAATATATACATTATGAAAAAGATTTTATTCGCTGCAATAGCAACCACTCTGTGTTTGTCAACTCTTTTTGCACAAAAAAAAGAAAAGAACAACCATCCTGCCCATAACCAGCAAGCTGGTGGAAGACTGAAAGAATTGAATCTTTCTGCAACCCAAAAAGAACAAGTGAAAGCCTCCAGACAAAACACCGAAAAACAGTTGGCCGAACTTAAAAAAAATGATCAACTGACGGTAAAAGACTTTAAAGCCAGTAAAGACGCAATCCTACAATCACAGAAAGATAAAGTATCAGCAATATTGACAGATGAACAAAAAAATCAGTTGGCACAAAACAAACCCAAACCCAATGATCGGCAAGGTGACAATGCTGGAAATAACATTGGAAAAATGAAAGAAAACTTGGGCCTTTCCGAACAACAAATAACACAAATAAAAGCAAACCGAGATGCTGACCAAGTTAAAATAAAGGCTATCAAAGAGAATAGTCAGTTAAGTAATTCGGAGAAAAAAGAGCAGCTAAAGGTGATAAAGAAAGAACAAGAAAATAATTTGGCCCAGATTTTATCTCCCGAGCAAATCAGCAAAATGGAACAATCAAGAAAAGACAGAAAAGATAAAAAAACGGGCGAATAGAAGATTAAATCCTTATGGCATAGCGGCCAACCAATTGGTTGGCCATTTTTTTGTGCATCCAGCAGCTAAATCATTGAATGAATAACAAGTACCAAACCATTATAAAAAAAGTCACCCCGTTACATGTTAATATTGTACAATATGTCAACCCCGCCAAAATAAAGTTTACCTTTGCAGCTCACCCCTGTTGAAATAACAGTAAAACACTTCAAACATGAGCCAAGTACCTTTCCAGAAATTTGTTCCAAAAAAGAAGAACAGTCTGATTAAAGAAGAATTCAAACAAGCCAAAAAGAAAGCAAAAAAACAACGAGCCGCTGCCATCGACAAGCGATTTGAAGAAAAAAGGCAGCTGAAGGCCGCAGCAAGAAATGCTCCGGTGCAAGCCCCGACAAGTAAAACAAGTCATTCTAGAAAAGAAGATAAGGTAAAAGCGATTGAAACCAATTTTACCCATACCAAAAAAGTAGAGGACATTAAAAAAGAATATGCTCCTGCACCCGTTAAAACGGCACCAAGGATTGTACGGCCTTCCGCTCCTTCAACTGCAGAAATGCCGCTGAATAAATTTGTGGCCCATTGTGGTGTGTGCAGTAGACGCGATGCGGTTACCCTCATTAAGGAAGGAAAAGTAAAAGTAAACAATGAGGTAGTGAAAGAGCCGGCGCACAAAGTAACCGAACGCGATGATGTGCAATTCAATGGCAAAAAATTATTTGTCAGCAAGAACCTAGTGTATATCTTACTCAATAAGCCCAAAGATTATATCACCACCACGGATGATCCACAGGGAAGAAAAACCGTATTGCAATTAACCAAAATGGCTACCACGGAAAGAATCTATCCTGTAGGAAGATTGGATAGAAATACTTCTGGCGTTTTGCTGTTAACCAATGATGGAGAATTAACGCAGAAACTTTCTCACCCAAGTTATAATATCACCAAAGTATATGAAGCAAAATTGGATAAGTCACTTACCAAAGCTGACTTTGATAAAATTTTGAATGGTGTAAAATTGGAGGATGGTGAAATTAAAGCAGATTCACTGGCCTATGCCGATTCGAAAGACAAATCAGTGATTGGTATAGAAATTCACAGTGGTCGTAACCGCGTGGTTCGAAGAATATTTGAACATTTAGGCTATGATGTAAAAGGGTTGGACAGGGTAATGTATGCAACCCTTACCAAGAAAAATGTGGAGAGAGGCAAGTGGCGTTTCCTAAGTGAAAAAGAAATCCGCTTGTTGAAATACCTTAATATTTCACACAAGAAAATTCAAACCAATCAAAAACCCGCAACCGAAAGCAAATAATGAGCGAAGCACCCAATACCAACAAAGACAATCCATCCAATAGCAAAGCTTTGGCAGCAGTTGTTACCATTTTTGAAAATGACCATTTTATAGTACTCAATAAACCCGCTGGTGTTCTTTCAATCCCCGACAGAATGCAATCTGAACCATCCCTAAAGGACATGTTGGCCAATAAGTATGGTGCCATTTTTACCATTCACCGGCTTGATAGGGAAACCAGTGGCATAATCATTTTTGCAAAGGATGAGGATACGCATAAATTTTTTTCCAAACAATTTGAAGAACGAACGGTAGAAAAATATTACCTAGGACTAGTGCATGGATCAATGCCCGACAAATCTGGCAGCATGGACGGCCCCATTATGGAGCACCCTGTTTTTAAAGGACAAATGGTCATCAACAAAAATGGAAAACCATCCCTGACCGATTATGAAGTGATGGAGGAATTGGGGAAATATAGTTTGGTGAAATTTCAAATACATACTGGCCGAACACACCAGAT
>CANJDY010000266.1 GCA_947472635.1 Chitinophagaceae bacterium | reverse complement strand
TTATCGGTAAGCCTTGGTTGGTTAACCTCGGAC
This sequence comes from Chitinophagaceae bacterium, assembly GCA_947472635.1. Next base: position 4,443 of record CANJDY010000266.1, on the reverse strand, counting down.
TAAAGCTAACGCCGCTAGCAATTAAATGGAATCTTCCTTTTGTAAAATCTATTCTTAGAAATACCATCTTTCAGCAATTTGTAGGGGGCGAAAATTTGCAAGAAACAGCGGTTGTTGTAGAAAAAATGAATTTCTACCAAGTAAAGGTGATATTGGATTATGGAGTAGAGGGAGGGGGAAATGGAGAAATGGGATTTGACCAGTCTGCACTAGAGTTCATCAAAGTAATCGACTATGCGGCTACGCAATCCAATATTCCATTTATGAGTATCAAAGTAACCGGCTTATCAAGGTTTGGCCTGTTGGAAAAATTAGATATTTTAATGAATGATTCAGAAGGTTCATTAATGAAAAAATATTACAAGGCCATTGAACTTTTGAATAGTGATGAACAGGCGGAATGGCAAAAGGTAAGGGAGCGGATGCAAAGAATTTGTGAAAGGGCGAATGAAAAAAATATAGGCGTACTCATTGATGCAGAAGAGACCTGGATTCAAGACCCTGTAGATGCATTAACCATATCAATGATGGATGTCTTTAACAGAGGTAATTTGGTAGTGTACAATACCTTGCAGCTGTATCGGATTGATCGGCTAATTTTTTTAAAACACTGCTATGAGGCGGCAGTGGAAAGGGGGTTTGTTTTAGGTGTTAAATTAGTTAGAGGTGCCTACATGGAAAATGAGCGAAAGCGGGCTGCACAAATGAATTACCCTTCCCCCATTCAAGAAGATAAAGAAAGTTGCGACCATGATTTTAATGCGGCTATTGAGTTTTCCATCACCCATATTGATAAAATATCCGTCATTGTGGCTTCTCACAATGAAGAAAGTAATTTATACACCACTCGGCTTTTGACTGAAAATGGCTTGCCTTGCAATCATCCGCATGTTCATTTCTCTCAGCTTTACGGAATGAGTGATAATATCACTTTTAATCTTGCCAAAGCTGGCTATTCAGTAAGCAAGTATCTTCCTTTTGGGCCTATAAAAGATGTGATTCCTTACTTGATGCGGCGCGCCCAGGAGAATAGTGCTGTAAGCGGGCTGATGGGAAGGGAGTTGGGGCTGTTAAAAAAAGAGATGAACCGAAGGGGGCAGTAGCAGAAGGATTTATATAAGTAATTATTTTTTTGTTTTAATAATGCAATGGATTTAGTTAACTTTATTTTAAATACTATTTTATGACAGCTCCTACCACAGTTGAATTTACCGAAGATGGCAAGCCAATTTTACCTGCTGGAATCAATACCCTTACCATATTAACCTTTATTGGTTCTGGCCTCTCGCTTGTATTTGTTGTACTTACCCCTTTCGTCAATAAACTTTTTTTAGGCTTTATGGATAAGGCCAGCTCCTCTGGTACAGAACTTACGGCAAAACAGCTGGCTGATATGGAGAAGGGCAAAGCCGTAATGGAACTTACGCAATCCAATATGATTCCATTAATGGCCATTGGGTTGGTGAGTATTGCCCTATGCGTTGTGGGGGCGATTTGGATGAGAAAACTTAAAAAGGACGGACTTTGGATTTATATGGGAGGAGAGCTATTGCCGGTTGTAGGGAATTTTATTTTATTAGGCACCGATCAATTTACCGGAGCCTTAAGTGTAGTAATGGCGGTGGCATTACCCTTACTTTTTATTGCATTATATACTCGGCAGATAAAATACCTCATAAAATAGCCATTAAGGGAGATTGCATTTTCATTGTAGATGTAGAAAAATTTACTTATTTCATTTCTTAAGTATAGGCTTGCCATTTAAAAAAGCAAGTTAAATTATAGGCAGAAAACTTTCCCAATAAAAGGTAAAAGAGGGAAGCTTAAAACTGAAATGCCCTAGCTGTTCCTCCATTTAAAATTTTAATAAAGTACAGGTGCTTATTTTCGAAATAGTCTGGCACTTTGTTTTCTTTCTTTAGAAAAACTGGCCGAAAATAGTAGTCGGAAAAAACTTTGTAAGTAGGATCGTTGAGATGACTCAGTAAGTCATTTGGGAAAGCTGTTAAAAGTTTAATGAACAGGTAGGTAGATTCGAAACCTTTAAAAACCATATCCGAAGGCTTCCCTTTAATTTTTTTTGAATAGCCGGCTATTAATAATTTACTGTAGTCGTCCCATTTCGAATTATAGTAAGGACTAGTAAAGTAAACGGGGAAATCTGGGTATTGATCTTTTTTCATAAAAATTTTAAATCCGTCCCAATTGGGCATCCCAATTAAAGTGATGGGGTAAGAAGAATGAAGGTCATAGCACGCTGAAGTAAGTTTGCTAGAAAAATTCTCATCTAGCGACGCACCTATAATAATAGAACGGCGATTACTATCCAATTTTTTTTGTAAATATTCTGTGCTAAAAGTGCTGTCAAAATTGATAGTTTGAATATTTAACAAGGGTTTTCGGTCTGCCTCATTCATCGCTTTAAAATAGCCGGCTATCTTATCTTCCTGTGAACCTTTCTGTCTAATTAATAAAATTTTTTCTTTGCTATGGTTTTGTAAAACATTGGCGAAAATAGCCTCGCAATGCGACTTCAAGGTAGCGTTAATGATTACTAAGAAAGGGTTGGCAATGACACCTCCATCATTTGGGTAAGTAGCAGAAATAAAAGGAATGTTTTTAGATAAAGCAAAGGAGGCAAGTTGTTTAAATTCGAGATCTTTTACTGAGCCTATGATTAGATCAAGGGAATCGATTTTTTTTAATTTAATGAGTTGCTCTACTGAAGCATTGTTGGATTTAGTATCATAGATATAGGCATTGATCATTTGATTGGATATCACCAAAGAGTCAAGTGCGATTTGGGCGCCATTTACAAAATCAACAGCGGGCTTTATAAAACGAGGAAGCTCCTGATTATTTCGAAATTTGCCTTCTGTAGTAAAAACTGAATCGAGGAATAGCGGTGCAAAAATACCCACTCGGTAAGTTTTTACAGAGCCAATCGGAGCTGGTTGTGCAAATACGTTTTGCGACAATACAATTGTCAGCATAAAAAATGTCACCAGTAGTAAAATCTGTTTCATACTATGTTGATTCTATTTACTTTCCTCAAAATCTTTCAGTGGCCTATCGGTTATTCCCATTCTATCGTGGCGGGCGGCTTACTGCTAATATCATACACTACCCTGTTAATACCACGTACATTATTAATGATTTCATTGGAAATATCGGCTAAAAAATCATAGGGAAGATGAGCCCAGTCTGCAGTCATTCCATCTACTGAAGTTACCGCTCTAAGTGCTACAGTAAATTCATAGGTCCTCTCATCACCCATGACGCCTACACTTTTTACCGGTAGCAAAATCGTGCCAGCTTGCCAAATACTGGCATATAAGTTAGCTTTTTTTAGTCCATTGGTATAAATAGCATCTGCTTCCTGCAGTAATCTTACTTTTTCTTCGGTGACCTCACCCAAAATCCGAATGCCTAGTCCTGGCCCTGGAAAAGGGTGTCTAAAAAGCATGTCATGGGGTATTCCGAGCTCCAATCCAACCTTTCTGACTTCATCTTTGAATAGGGAGCGGAGTGGTTCTACCAAAGATAATTTCATTGTTGCAGGAAGGCCGCCAACATTGTGGTGAGATTTAATAGTAGCAGAAGGACCATGAACGGAGGCCGATTCAATTACATCTGGATAAATGGTGCCTTGCCCCAAAAAGTCAATGTTTTCAATGCGATGGGCCTCTTGGTCAAAAATTTCTATAAAACCGCTACCAATAACTTTTCTTTTTTCTTCAGGATCCGTTTTTCCAGCTAGGCGGGTATAAAAATGTTCTCTTGCATTGATTCCTTTTACGTTTAACCCAAGTTGGGCATACATTTCGAGTACTTGTTCAAATTCATCTTTGCGCAATACGCCATTGTCCACAAAAATGCCAAACAAGTTATCGCCGCATGCTTGGTGAATCAGCGTGGCTGCTACTGTGCTATCTACACCTCCACTCAAGGCCATGATCACCCGCTTGTTGCCAATCTGTTTTTTTAGCGCAGCCACCGTGTCGCTTATAAAATGGGCAGGTGTCCAGTCTTGCGAGCAGCTGCAAATATGTAATAGGAAATTTTTTATGATTGTTTTACCTTCGGTGGAATGATATACCTCGGGGTGAAATTGTAAGCCATATAGCGGAAAAAAGTCCTCACTAGTCCGCTTAAACGCCGCAACAGGAATACTTTCAGTGGTCCCCAATATTTCAAACCCATTGGGCAATGCTTTGATGGTATCGCTATGGCTCATCCATACCTGAGAAAGGGAAGCAATATCTTTTAGTAAAATATCCTCTTTCACTTTTTCTAGTTTGGCCCTTCCGTATTCTCTTTTTTCACTTTTGTCGACCCTGCCTCCAAATAGTTTAGCAGTAAGCTGAGCTCCATAGCAAATTCCCAAAACCGGCACTTTGGCTGCGATATTTTCAATGTCTACTAAGGGGGCATTGGGTTCAT
>CANJDY010000265.1 GCA_947472635.1 Chitinophagaceae bacterium | reverse complement strand
GTTCCTTAAATTAATACCATACAATTTTAAAATGGACAAAACACTAGGCACCGTTAAGTTTTTCAATTCTGAAAAAGGATTCGGATTTATCAAGCATGATGATTCAAACAAAGAAACTTTCGTACATGTTAGCGGATTAATCAATGACATTAAGGAAGGAGACCGTGTAGAATTTGACCTGCAAGAAGGAAAAAAAGGTATGAATGCCGTTAACGTTAAACTGATCTAATTAACTATTGATCTTTTTTAATACAAGGTATTGGGCTGCTAACTATTTAGCAGCCCTTTTTTTTGCGCTTAATTTGTTAAAGTCAGCTGCTTATCGACGCCTTTTCAGCCAGATTATTTTACATTTGCCCAACTTATTAAACTTATTTATGAAATCCAAACGCCACTTTATTCTATTTTTCTCTTTCATTTTTCTAATCTCTATTTGCGGCAATGCCCAAAATTCCACTGGTAAATTACTACTAGCAAAGGGTCAAAAGATACAGATTAACAACGAAACCCAATCCGTGATCAGTCAGGAAATGATGGGCCAGGTGATTGAAATCACCATCGATGCCAATATGATTCACCAACTAGAAGTGAAAGACAAAAAGCCTCATTCTTATCTGATTGCTTCCACGCTCACCAAATTGTCTACCAATGGAACTGCTATGGGGCAAGAAATGAAATTTGACTCTGACAAAAAAGAGGATATGGAGAGTGAAACGGGGAAATTAATGAAAAGCCAATTGAATGTAACCAAGGAAGTGGAACTCAATGAAATGGCTCAAGTGATCAATGTGGTTAAAAAATCAGCCACAGCGCCATCGGGTGGCCAATTGATGGATATGATCAATAATTTGACTGGTGGAAATGCAGATGAAACTAACGGAGCAGGTATTGCATTTGAAATTATCCCTACTGGAAAAAAAATAGGCGATAGTTGGTCGGACTCTAGTGTAAATGGAGATATTAAAACTTATAGTTATTACACGTTGAAATCGATCAATGGCAATAATGCAATCATCCTATTAACCGGCAAACAGATGATAAGCAAAAAAATGGAACAGCAAGGAATGGAAATCAATGTAAAAATGGTAGCTAACTTATCAGGTGAAGGAATTGTAGACATGAATACGGGACTATTGCAACAGCGAACTACTATTATGAATGGAACCGGATCTGCGGAAGTGATGGGCCAAAGTATCCCAATGACTTCAAAAATAACCACTACCACTTCAGTTAAAAAGATTTAAGACAGCCAATAGCTTCACTAATAAAGGCACTGTTTTTAACAGTGCCTTTATTAGTTTTTTGAAACAAAAGTTAGGGGTAATAAATCATTCTTTCCGTAATACGAAATATCTTACTTATATAAAATCTGGTAGTACTCGTCTGCCATTCGGTTACTTTCGAACTGAACCTGCACATCATTCATTCCATTTTTTACAATATCCCTCCAAGTATCCTTGTTGTCGTAATACAATGGTAGAATTTGATTTTCAAGGATTTCATACAACTGGTTGAGATCATATTCATCCTGTTCGTGCACATGGGTATTTTCATAATCGATTGATGGCACTACAAAACCATTGTTGCCATTATTGATAAATTCACATATCCATCCATCATTGGTACTAAGGTTTACGGCTCCATTCATGGCCGCTGTCATACCACTCGTTCCACTTGCTTCTCTTGGCACCCTAGGATTATTCAGCCAGATATCTGAAGCCTGCTTTAGGCGCTTACTCAACGAAAGCTCATACCCAATACAAACGGCTACATTGCGATATCGCTTACTAATATGCACCAGGTGATTAAAGTCATTGATAGCGGGGTAATCGAGCGGGTAAGGCTTTCCTGCCCATATAATCTGTACGGGATGTTTGGTATTATTTAATAAAGCCTCAAAGCGTTTATGGTCGCGGGTTAGTAATTCACCCCGCTTGTATCCTGCAAACCGGCGGGCCCATACAATGGTCAATACATCTGGATCTAGTAACTTACCGGTTTGATCGGCGACCAAATCCAACGCTCTTTTCTTTAAAAATCGCTTACGATCATCGAACCAAACATCATTACCTTCTACTTTGGCCTTATACAATTGTTTGTCTGCCCAGTACCGCCAATTTTGAGCATTGGTAATTGCTTTTATCTCACAAATGCCAGTATACTTATTCCACATTTTTCTACTCACCTCAGCGTGTAGTTTAGAAACTCCATTGGCCAATTTTGCAAAGCGCAAAGCTGCTAGTGAATGGTTAAACAAGTTATCTTCCATGCCGGTAATTTTTCGCACATCATCGATGTGCATACCGCAGAAATAACTCATTTTTTGACATAAAAAAATATCATGTTTTTCATTGCCCGCTTCTTCAGGTGTGTGTGTAGTGAATACCAGGCGTTTTTTTACTTCTTCAACACTGCCAAATTTTCGATGCAGATAAAAAGCTGCACTAATTCCATGCGCCTCATTTAAATGGTATAAATCGGGGTTGAAATTAATTTCATCCATTAATTTGGCACCCCCTACTCCCAATAAAATAAACTGGGCAACTTTGGTAGCCTCATTTCCGTCATACAACCGATGGGTAATGGTCTGTGTTACGTAATCGTTTTCAGGCAAATCGGTGCTTAATAAAAACATGGGAGCGCTGTTAAACGTCTCTGGATTTAGGTACCACGCTTTTACCCAAATTGGATTGTCATGAATATTAATCTGGAATTTAATGCCCGTATCCTCCAAGAAATTATAAATTTTTTCGTTCCACTGCACCTGAAGTGTCTGGTCTGCGTTTCGAGCCTGGTCATAGTAACCGAATTTCCATAAAATACCAATCCCAACCATATTCTGCTTTAATTCGTAGGCACTTCGCATATGCGAACCTGATAGAAAACCAAGTCCGCCGCTATATATTTTTAAAGGTTGGTGGATTGCAAATTCCATCGAAAAGTAAGCGATTCGTTTACTGTAATTTTCGTTTACAGCATATGGAACTTTGAAATTATTAAAACTCATACATCAGATTAATTTGAAATAGACTGCAAGATAATGCGAATTTTCAGGAAAAAAGATGAGTACCCATATATCGTGAGGGTAATCCCTTTTGGTCCAATTATTCAACTCAATTATTATTGATAAAACGAACACCATCGATTACTTTCTGTCGTAAATGTCTTTTACCAGGAAAATTAAAATTGCCCTACTGCTAAAAGTAATTAAAATAGTCATTTATTCAAATGTCTTACCCCAATACTTTTTATTTCCTGCCACTTACCATAGCCTACAATTATCATTCAGCTTAAATGAAGGCAACATTTACAGTAGCATTTGCGTTTTTATGCCCTAGAACCGTTTTTCGGACCGCAATAAGGAAGGATTGGGAAAACTGGGTTTAGCCAATTTACGGGAAGGCTACATTTTGAAAAATTGAATATATTTTTTAGATTTGACTAAAATTTAATTTAGTCAAAATGAAATTTTCAGTTTCCGAAGAAAATTATATCAAAAACATCTACCACCTTCAGCAGCAATCTGATCTGGTCAATACCAATTCACTGGCCAATGAACTGCAGACCAAAGCTGCTTCTGTAACCGATATGCTCAAGAAACTGCAAATGAAAAAATTGCTTGATTATGAGAAATACAAAGGGTTTCGGCTATCTACCAAGGGCAATAAAGTGGCCATCAACATCGTCAGGCGCCACCGACTATGGGAATATTTTTTAGTCACCAAGTTGGGGTTTGAATGGGATAAAGTACATGCCATTGCTGAAGATCTTGAACATGTCAGTAACCAAGACTTGATTCAAAAGCTGGATAGCTTTCTCAACTACCCCCAAACAGACCCCCATGGCGACCCAATTCCAGATGGGGATGGTAAAATACCCGTCATTCATCAACTCAGTATCGCAGATGTGACGGAAAAGAAAAAGGTTATTGTAAGCTCCGTAGCTAACCAGTCGCCAGCAATGCTGGAATTGCTCAATCATTATCACATCAATATAGGAACTGAATTGAAGATAAACCAGCGGTTCAGTTTTGACGAGTCGATAGAAATCAAAGTTGGCAAGTATGCAGCCTGTATCATTAGTAAACCGGTAGCGAAAAATATTTTTGTACATCATGAATAAACAATCCCACCCGGCAACTTCACTCAGTGAAGTCCACCAAAGCATCGACACAACAGGAAAAAAAAGGGGATGGCGCAAAATGCTTTCTTTTCTTGGACCTGCCTACCTGATCAGTGTGGGGTACATGGATCCGGGCAACTGGGCTACGGATCTTGCCGGAGGCAGCAAGTTTGGGTATAGTTTAATTTGGGTACTGCTGATGAGTAACTTGATGGCGCTATTGCTGCAAGGACTTTCTGCAAGGCTAGGCATTGTTCGTGGGCGGGATCTTGCACAAGCAAACCGAGAAGCATACCCTAGATTTGTCAACCTCGCATTGTACTTACTTGCAGAACTAGCCATAGCAGCTTGTGACCTAGCAGAGGT
>CANJDY010000264.1 GCA_947472635.1 Chitinophagaceae bacterium | reverse complement strand
GGCTATCACCTTGTTGATGCTGGCCTATACCAATCGTTTTTTATCACTGGCCGCCTTGGTAAGAAAATTACACATTGAATATAATCGGGGTGAAAAAGAAAAAAACATTCTCAACCAGATTAAAAGCATTCGTACTCGCCTGAATCTAATACGCTATATGCAAAGTTTTAGCGTTTTGAGTTTTTTGTGTTGTGTGTTGTGTATGTATTTGATATTCCGTAATTGGATGGTGATGGCGCACTGGGTTTTTGCTTTCAGCTTATTGTTTTTGCTACTTTCCATTGTGCTTTCACTGATAGAAATTAATAAAAGTACAAAGGCACTTGAGCTGCAGTTAAGTGATATCGAAGAATTATCTGAAGGAAATATTTTTAAAGATATTTTTAAGGCAGATGGATAGGGAAGGGCAATGGTGAATGGTCAATGGTGAATGGTGAATGGTCAATGGTGAATGGTCAATTGTCAATGGTGAAAAAATGTTCGCGTTTTGCCCATTCACCATTGACAATTCACCATATTATTGTTTGTGATCAAATTCCACCGGCTTAGTTTCCTTGTAATTTTCATCATAGCTTACAAAGAAATAAAGATACATTACCCTGCTAAGGCGCATCATCCAGGGTTGTAATAAGACCAGTAATACCCCATTAAAACCTAGCCAGTAAAACACCCTGTTATCTTCCGTCGATACGCCTATCAACACCATCCAAGCCACAAAACTAGTCACGGAGATGGCCACTGCCAGTGCATAACTTACATAACCGGTGCCATACCAAAACCCATTTTCAAGGTCATATTTTTGTCCGCATTCGGGACAATTGTCATACATGTCGAAAATATGGGATAGCTTGATTTTTTTATAAGGATTCGGATGTTTAAACATAGGTCCACGCCTGCATCGGGGGCAGCGAGAAGTTGACACACTCCAGAGATAACCAGGTTTAGGACTTTTATGTTCCATAGGCTGTAAAGGTAACCAAAAGAAAGGGAATCATCGGTAAGGAAGCTGGATGTGGTTTTTGTTGCAAATCTCCCGGTTTCTACAATATCCCCTTTTTCAAATCATAGATTCTGTCTGCACAATTTTGGGTGCCTAAAAGTTTCAAAGCAACTGCAGTACCCTTCGCATAGGTACATTACAATTTATAAATACTGGTCAATACCTTTTGGTGAAAAAGTATTTTTATCTATAATAGTCTGGCGGTAAATCAAATCGTTCGTTTCGAAATTATCCCGGTTTGCTTGCTGATGGTAAAGGTGAAATAGGATGGCAGCGTATTTCAAAAATCTGATGGACACCCCTTCGATATGAAGCCTTGCCGCCAAATCATTGTCTTCTTTCCCCCATCCGGTAAACTGTTCGTTGTATCCATTGACTTTAATTAGGTCCTCCTTCCAAAATGCCATATTTGCCCCCAAAACATACTTTGTTTGTTTGATTCCTTTTTGCAGTGAATAATTTATGAGCGCAGCGGGGAGGCACCTGACGCCATTGTATTTTTTACTACTCTGGCGCAGCAACTCAATAACTCCAGCAATACGCTGACCAGAGATCAACTCCGTCGAGATGTTATTGTTGAGTAAGCAGCGGGTGCCTGCAATAAAGGTGTTTTTTTTCGCAAATAATAAATGATCTCTTATGAAATTCCTGTGAAAGATGACATCGCCATCGGATTGAATAATGTAGTCACCCTTTGCTTTTGCAAAAGTTTTATTTCTGGTGGTAGCAAGCCTAAACCCCTTGTCCTCATGCCATAAATGAATGAGGGGTACAGGGAAATCTTTCCTGGTGGTTTCAATCAATAGTTTGGTTTCATCTGATGAGCCATCATCACCGATTATTACTTCGCTAGGCAGTATTGATTGTGATTTGATACTTTTTAAGCATTGCCTTAATGCCCCAGGCCAATTATAAGTGGAAATGCAAAGGCTGCAGTTGTTTTTTATTGGGTTCATCACTTTACATCATTTAGCTGGCTTATGATTTCTTCCTTTCTCCAATTTGTTGCCGCCACATGGCATAGTATAAGCCCTTTTCTGCCAACAAGCTTTCATGTGTGCCGGTTTCTACCACATAACCTTTTTCCAATACATAAATGCGGTCGGCATGCATGATGGTGCTTAATCTGTGCGCTATTAAAATGGAAATGTGTTCTTTGGCAGATGAAATATCTTTGATGGTATCGGTAATCTCTTCCTCAGTCAATGAATCAAGTGCAGAGGTGGCCTCATCAAAAATGAGCAGGTGCGGCTTTCTTAGCAATGCTCTTGCGATAGACAGACGCTGCTTTTCACCACCACTTAATTTTAATCCCCCCTCTCCAATCATTGTGTCTAACCCCTTTTCGGCCCGAGTGATTAGATTTTTGCAGCTTGCTTTTTGGAGTACATCCATGAGGTCATCTTCAGTGGCCGTTGGATTTACAAAAAGCAAATTTTCTCCGATAGTACCACTGAATAAATTCGTATCCTGTGTTACAAATCCAATCTGTTTTCTCAGGTCATCAAAGTGAATGGTATTTTCATCGAGTTTATTATAAAAAATATTGCCTTCCTGTGGACGGTATAGACCAACTAACAGCTTCATCAAAGTCGATTTACCACTACCGGAAGGGCCAACAAAGGCAATGGTTTCTCCCACTTTTACATCAAAGCTAATATTGTCGATGGCTTTGTGAGAGGCTGTTTGGTGCTGGAAAGAAACCTGGTTGAAGGAAAGCGTTTCTATATTTCCCAGGGGAGTAGGGTTAGCAGGCTCTGTTTCTGGGGCTTTCTGCATTAGGTTGTTGAAGTTATTGAGTGAAGCTTCGGCTTCACGGTAAGAAAGTAAAATATTTCCAATTTCCTGTAAAGGCCCAAAGATGAAGAAGGAGAAAACCTGCATCGTAACGAGTTGTCCAGCATCCATCTGGTTGTGAAAAATAAGCCACATCAGAATAAATAAAATTACCTGCCGTAAGGTATTTACCATGGTGCCTTGTATAAAGCTGATACTCCTGATTCGCTTTACCTTGGTTAGCTCCAACCCCAATATCTTATAGGTGTTTTTGTTGAGTCGGGCCACCTCCTGTTTGGTAAGCCCTAGGCTTTTAACCAGTTCAATATTGCGTAGCGATTCGGTGGTGGACCCAGCAAGCGCAGTGGTTTGGCCAACAATATTTTTCTGAATCGACTTGACTTTTTTACTGAGCAAGTTGGTGATAAAAGTTAAGGTTACAATACCGACTAAATAGGCTATCGGAATACGCCAGTTGATAAACATGGCTGCATATACAAAAACAAATACAACGCCTACCATAATCCCAAAAAGTACATTGATAAAGCTGATCATGAATTTTTCAACATCCGTTCTTACTTTGGTTAAAATGGACAAGGTTTCTCCGCTCCGTTGATCTTCGAATTGTTGATACGGAAGTTTCATGGCATGTTGAAGACCATCTGTAAAAACTCGTGCTCCAAATTTTTGGATGATTACATTTAAAAAATAATCTTGAAAGTTTTTGGCAATACGGCTCACCATGGCTACCGATATGGAAAAAAGCAGGATGTAAAATACGCCTAGGTGTAAATAGGGGTTGCCCTTTTTAGTGATCCATTCATAATTCCAGAAAAAGTTTTTCCAATCGAATTTCCCTGACGGTATGGATTGTTGTTCATTGGCCAAATTGACCATTTTTCCTAGTAAAATTGGGTCTATTAGGGAAAAGCCAATGTTGATGCCGGCTAGTACCAATGTAAGAATGACCAGCCATTTATAGGGTTGTAAGTATTTCAGTAAAATCTTCATTGTAAAAAAAGGGGGTAAATTAAATTCGAGCTTTGGAATTAAGCAAATATCGCAAATTTTTCTCCAAATTTACCCATATACCTACCTAGCTCCCCAGTTTTATTTTTTCATTGTGACATTGTAATAAAATTTACTGTGATAGTTGATTTAGCCAGCTTTCCTTTTATTATGTCAGAATAATTTCAGTCCTTTGTACTATTAAAAGTTCACTATGAAAATTACGGGGGTTACTATTATACGGAATGCGCAGAAAAATGATTATCCTGTAGTGGAAGCCATTTCCTCTATTTTGCCTGTTGTGGATGAAATGATCATAAGCATAGACAGGGGTGAAGATGATACGGAACAGTTGATAAAAAGTATTGTATCTGATAAAATCAAGTTGGTCTATTCTACCTGGGATATGAGTTTGCGGGAAGGAGGTAAAGTTTATGCAGTGGAGACAGATAAAGCAATGGCCCATGTATCTGCTGATACGGACTGGATATTTTACATCCAGGCCGATGAGGTAATTCATGAAAAATACCATGCAAGCATCCTTGCCACAGCTGAAAAGTATGTTGGTGTGAAAAAAGTTCAGGGTTTGTTGTTCGAGTACCTTCATTTCTACGGAACCTACGACTATGTCGGAGATAGTAGGGGTTGGTACAGTCACGAAGTAAGGATTATTCGCAATGACAAGTCCATAAGTGCTTATAAGGATGCCCAGGGATT
>CANJDY010000263.1 GCA_947472635.1 Chitinophagaceae bacterium | reverse complement strand
TTGGGATGTTTTTCATTATATTGATATGCTTTTTCTATGGCCTTCAAATCAAAACCATTGTGCTCTGGAAATAACTGGTCCTCACTAGCCATCACAGCAAGTTTTATATTTGAACTCATTTGGCCATAGCTTACATAATCTCTTTTTAAGCCATTGCCCTGAATCAGGCTCGCTACCTGTGTAATCGTTATCGGCGGGTTGACCCACTTACAAAACAATATATAAAATAGTTGAAAAAAGAAAAGATAGACCAATGTCTTTTTGATTATGCGCCAGGCCTTTTGCATATTAATACCGATTGGAGTTTTAATAATATTGGGTTATATTTTTTTATTGTCTGAAATCTTCAGGTAAGCCAAAGAATACTTTTTTCCGATAACCATTCCATTTCCACTTGTCTTTGCCATAACATACCCTATCGTTGCCAAAGAAACAGATGCCGCCATCAATGTTGGGCTAAATTTTTCCCGGTCAACCAAAAAAACAACCCCTCCAGCCAATGTAAGTAATGCCCCACCGCCCAATAAGCTACCAGCACTTGCGGACAAATCAAATCGCCTACCTGTTTTACCAATAGACTTGATCTGGTTATAATGATATTGATAATAATAGGTAGTAAGGGTGTCTAGTATAAATACGCCCAGCATGGTGGGGGTTTGGCGAACTACAAATTGCTTTAAAAACAACGTGTCATTATTTATATGCGTAATGTATGCATTGAGAGAAACACCTGTGGTAGTAACTAGGTCGATATCGGTTCCAGAAAAGTATCGGTTGATCGTTTTGTTGTTTCGTTTTAACAAAATAACATCGGATGATTGGCCAAAGCTTTGGTAGCCTGGTAACAAAAGTAATATGAGTAATATCCGGCTCATGTAATAAAATATAGAAGGGTAAGGTAAAACAATCAAACGGTTTATTATTAATTTGTTGTAGAATATAAAACCCCCAACAACAGCGCAATCCCAAATATCAATAAAAGCAATCCAGAAGTTTTGTTAATTAGTACAATGTTTTTATGAGTCAGCCTTTTACTTAATCTTCCAGCCAATAACACTTTTCCCACATCGGCGCCAAAGTTGACCAAAATACAAGTAGAAAAAATAATAATTCGCTCTTTTATCGAATTGGCAATGGCGAGGGTGGTTGCGGAGGTGAGCCAAAAGGCAATGACGGCTGGGTTTAGGGTGTTGATAAAAAAGCCTGATATGACTAACCTCACATGCGTGCTGGCTGAAACCCGAATAGCAGACTCTTCCACACTGCGCATCTTTATTTTTTTAAAAAAAAGATAAAACACCCCCATAGCAACCAAAAAAATACTACCCGTAAGGCCAATAGCTTTTTTGAAGTGTAACAAATTGGTTACCATCTCGGAAAAAATATTGCTTAGCAACACTATTAGTAAATCGCTCAGCCAAACTCCTGCTACAAAACTAAAACCTCCTGTGCGTCCATTTACTACACTTTGTTTGATGATTGTAAAAACGATGGGGCCTACTGAAAATATCAGCAACAAACTTATAGCTAAACCCTTTAAAACCGCATTCATCATTCTTCTTTACATTAAATATTTGATGGGTGAATCCTAGTAAAAAGGATAGGGACAACTTGCACGAAATTACTTCTTTTTAAAAATAGGGACCGTGCTACAGGGTTCGCCATACATGATACTTTTAGCAACCGGCCGCAATAATTTGGTAGCTTCTAAATAGGCCGCTTCACCCACCGGCAGTTCGCCACAACCTTTTATTACAACCCTCTTATCCGTATAATCAGTAACGGCCATTTGAGCTATATTTTTCAGTAATATTTGTTTAGTCAATTCTGCTGCTGTTCCGAAGGCTACTTCCAATGCTATCGGTTGCAAATAACTTGCTACTAGCATATATGCCCAAATGGGTATAACCGCATCCGCACTGCAGGTCACAGCCACCAGCTTGTTGGTATATTGAATGAGGTCTAGCGCTTTTAGCGCTTCCCTAAAATCCTTTTCCTTTAAAATAAGTCCCATGAATAAATAATCCTTCATATCAAACAAGACAACCTCTCCTGTTGGAAAAAACTCCTCTAGGTTTATTGTTACGAGCGCACTCTCGCTGACCTTGTTATTAATTACTTCATCCATAGGTACAAAATTAAGCATAAATGTGCGCCTTTGGTTGGTTTCCCTTACTATAACTGGAATTTTGAAGCCGGAGTAAACTTGAATAACCGATAGCAGCGGGAGGTTTTTTCTTTTTATTACGATGATTTGCACGGACAAGACAATGGTTTTGGATAAGAACTTCGGTTCCATTATATTTAATGCTTGCTGACATTCAATGGAATTGACACATACGTGTTGGCCTCTTTTTTAGCAATGCGATTGTAAACCTTGCAACTATAAAATATGTCCATAAAAAACTTTGCCCTTTCTCTTCCTTTTTTATTGATGGCTATTTTATCCTGCTATAATTATAGCGACCGCCATAATCAATATACAGAATGGAGGGTGGCCGGAGGCACCAATGAGTTGACTCATTATTCTTCCCTTACACAAATTGATACCAACAATGTTAAACAATTGCAGGTGGCCTGGGTTTACCATTCAGAAAAAAACGACAGTGCCCAATTTGGTCCAATGGAATGTAATCCAATTATTATTGGTAATATTCTTTATGGCGTATCGCCCAAACTAAAATTATTTGCCATCAATGCCGCTACCGGCATACAACAATGGCAATTTGATCCTACAGACTCAATCGCCAACAAAAGTTGGCATAGAAGAAGCGTTAATATGAATAGGGGGGTTGCCTATTGGGAAGATGGGAATGACAAGCGAATTATTTACACCGTGGGATCGGTCGCCTATGAAGTAAATGCTGAGAACGGACAGCTCATTCCTTCCTTTGGAAAAAATGGTGGCATCAACCTCAATTTGGGACTGGGTCGGGAAGAGCATAGCGTTTTTGTTGCACCCACCTCGCCCGTTACTGTTTATAAAAACCTGTTTTTTTTAAGCGGTCTAGTGGGAGATGAAACCCCCGGACATATCCGAGCTTTTGATGTAAAAACCGGAAAACAACAATGGATATTTCATACGATCCCTTACCCTGGAGAGCCAGGCTTTGAAACCTGGGAAGATAGTACCGCATATAAATATTTGGGGTCTACCAATAGCTGGGCTGGTTTTAGTCTCGATGTAAAAAGGGGCATATTGTTTGCTCCAACCGGAAACCCTACGAATGACTTTTATGGTGGACAAAGGTTGGGAAAAGGATTGTATGGAAACTGTTTGCTTGCCCTTGATGCCGCTACCGGAAAACTACTATGGCATTTTCAAACCGTTCATCATGATGTGTGGGATATGGATTTGCCCGCCCCGCCAGCCCTAGTTACTGTTGTGCGCGATGGAAAATCGATTGATGCGGTTGCGCAAACAACTAAAACGGGTTTTGTTTTAATTTTTGAAAGAGCGACCGGAAAGCCCCTTTTTCCTATTGAAGAAAGACCTGTTGCCACCAACACACCCTTAGTGGGAGAAAAGCTATGGCCAACACAACCTATGCCCCTTTTACCAAAACCATTTGTAAGGCAGCTATTTACGGCCGGAGACCTAAATACAATATTGGGTGATACGAATTTTCAGGATATCAAAAGTCGCTACAACACTTATCGATCTGGTAATATGTTTACCCCGCCAACCATACAGGGCACGGTTATTTTACCCGGCTATGATGGCGGGGGAGAGTGGGGTGGACCTGCAATAGACCCCACCACCAATTTATTGTATGTAAACGCCAGCGAAATGGCCTGGGTGCTCAACATGGTGGAAAATAAGCCCGATAAAAAAACCGTACGTACCAACCTGGAAACTGGCGTAAGCTTGTATGCACGGTATTGCATGGGTTGCCATGGACCTGAACAGCGGGGGGCAGGAGATTATCCCTCCATCGTTGGCGCAGAGAAAAAATATACCACTGAAAAATTTCTTGAGTTGCTTTCAACTGGCAGAAGAATGATGCCGGGATTTAACAACCTTGCAAAAGAAGAAAAGCAAGCAATTGCTGCTTTTATTTTAAAGGATGAAATGCAACAGAAAAAAATATATTCAGGACCGATTGTAAAAATTCAAAAAGCGCCTATTTCACGCTATGGCTTTACCGGCTATAATAAATTTTTAACCAAGCAGGGCTATCCAGCCATCAGTCCTCCGTGGGGAACACTCAATGCCATTAACTTAAATACGGGAGCGTTGGTTTGGAAAATACCTTTCGGAGAATTTAAGGAACTAAAAGAAAAAGGAATCCCAACCACGGGACGTGAAAATTACGGAGGTCCTTTGGTAACTGCTGGTGGTGTATTGTTGATAGGCGCTTCTGCGGATGGAAAATTTAGGGCAATCAATAAAAGAACAGGTGCTATTTTATGGGAAACAGATCTTCCTGCTCCAGGAGTAGCAACACCCTCCGTTTATGAAGTGGGCGGAAAGCAATATGTAGTTATTGCATGTGGTGGCTCAAAATGGGGAGGTAAAAAAAGCGATTC
>CANJDY010000262.1 GCA_947472635.1 Chitinophagaceae bacterium | reverse complement strand
TTTACATAACTCACCGTTGCCTTTTCAGCATTTTTTAAATATTGTACTGTATGGGATACAGCATGATGTTCTATTTCAGAAGTAATGATATGCTCACATCCTAAATCCCTCACTGCTGAAAAAATGGCGGTATTGCTGCTTTCTGTTCCGCCACTAGTGAAAAATATTTCTGCAGGATGTGCATTTAAAATTTTGGCCACCGTTTTTCTTGCCTGCTCAATAGCCATCCTTGTTTCGCGGCCATAGGAATATATTGAAGAAGGATTGCCAAATTTTTCTGTCAAAAAAGGCATCATTGCTTCAAGTACTACCGGATCAAGTGAAGTGGTAGCGGCATTATCAAAGTAAATTCTATTCATATTTTCCTTCACCAATTGGATATTTTAGTACTTCTATCATTGATAATTTAGTTGATCTAAAAATAAGCTATTAAAAAACTACCCTGTTTATCCTATAGCGCTGCTTACATTAGTTCACTAATATCTTTCATTAATCTGGTGGCAATATTATCAGCAGTGGTTGAAAAATTACTTTCTGCATAAATTCGGATAATTGGCTCTGTATTACTAGTTCGAAGGTGCACCCAATCCTTATCAAACTCAATTTTCAAACCGTCCTCAATATTGATTGGCTGATTTTTGTATTTAGCTTTTATTTTTTCGAATATCCCTTTTACATCAACCCCATTTTCAAGTTGAATTTTGTTTTTACTGATAAAATAATCCGGAAATGAATTACGCAATTGCTTAGCTGTCTTTTTAGTATTGGCTAGGTGTGTTAAAAATAAAGCGATTCCAATAAGGGCATCTCTTCCATAATGTAAATCCGGAACAATTATTCCTCCATTGCCTTCCCCCCCAATTACAGCATTAACTGCTTTCATTTTATTTACCACATTCACCTCACCCACTGCGCTGGAAAAATATTCTCCCCCATGCTTCTCCGTTACATCTTTTAATGCTCGAGTAGAAGACATATTAGAAACTGTATTTCCTTTGCGGTGGCTAAGTACATAATCTGCTACTGCTACCAAGGTATACTCTTCTCCAAACATAGACCCATCTTCGCATACAAAACAAAGTCGGTCTACATCCGGATCAACGGCTATTCCAAGACTAGCTGTATGTTTCAACACCTCACTACTTAAACCGGTTAAATGCTCAGGTAAGGGTTCTGGATTATGTGCAAATTTACCATTCACTTCTCCGTTTAAAATTTCAATTTCCTTTACCCCTAGTGCCCTTAACAAGGCAGGTACTGCAATTGCGCCCGTACTGTTTATAGCATCTACTACCACTTTAAATTTTGCTTTTTTGATAGCCGCTACATCAACCAGTTCATAATTCACTACGGCTTCAATATGCTTGTCTAAAAAAGAATCATCCAAAGAGCAATTGCCCAATTTGTCAACCGGCGCAAAAATAAAATCCTCTCTTTCTGCAATATCCAAAACTTTTTGGCCATCCTCACTATTGATAAATTCACCCTGTCCATTTAATAATTTCAACGCATTCCACTCTTTTGGGTTATGGCTAGCCGTAAGTATGATGCCGCCACCAGCATTTTCAAATACTACCGCCATTTCTACAGTAGGCGTAGTGCTATAATCCAAATCCACTACCTCCAAACCCAGCGCTTGTAAAGTACTGATTACTAGATTCTTTACCATTGCGCCACTAATCCTTCCATCTCGGCCAACAATTATTTTTTTATTAGCACCCTCCTTTATTAATAAGGTGCCAAATGCTGCAGTAAATTTTACAATATCAAGTGGAGTGAGATTATTGCCAGTTTTGCCCCCTATCGTACCTCTAATACCGGATATACTTTTAATCAATGCCATTCTTCAAGTCAGTTAATGTTGAGCCGCAAAGATAACTAAATGAATAGCGTTAAAAAATTGGTTTTACCGACATTCCCAATATTGAGTTTTTTTAGTAAGAAAACTGCTGTCGGCACTACATTACCGAAGAAAAAAAGGGACATACGGAAATACTGGCTAGGGCATACAAAAGCCGTCGGGATCGAACTCCATCGACGGCTTATGTTAAAAATAGTAGTAATGGTTCTATAAAGATTATACCATTTTAAAAGATTCCAAAAACTTGGTTGTAAAGTTTCCACTTCTGAAATCTTCATTTTTCATCAGTTGTAAATGAAAAGGTATGGTAGTTTTAATACCTTCAATAACATATTCACTCAATGCGCGGTGCATAGTATCAATGGCTTCTTCTCTTGTCTGTGCTACGGTAATTAATTTTCCAATCATACTGTCATAATAAGGGGGAATAACATACCCTGCATATACGTGGCTATCAACACGAACCCCATGTCCACCAGGGGTATGCAAGACCGTTATCTTACCTGGACTTGGTCTGAAATCATTGTAAGGATCCTCCGCATTGATTCTGCACTCAATCGCGTGCATCTGTGGGTAATAATTTTTACCACTCACCTTATGTCCTGCAGCAATTTTAATTTGTTCTTTTATCAAGTCATAACTCACCACTTCCTCGGTAACACAATGTTCTACCTGTATGCGGGTATTCATTTCCATAAAGTAGAAGTTACGGTTTTTATCTACCAAAAACTCAATGGTTCCCACACTCTCATAATTAATTGCACTCGCTGCTTTGATGGCTGCATTCCCCATTTGCTCCCTTAACTCTGGGGTCATAAATGGGGAAGGTGATTCTTCCACCAGTTTTTGGTGACGACGCTGAATAGAGCAATCCCTTTCACTTAAATGACAAACATTGCCAAATTGATCACCTGCGATTTGTATTTCGATATGACGTGGCTCCTCCACAAATTTTTCCATGTAGATCCCATCATTCTTAAACGATGCCGCAGCTTCCGTTTTGGCATTTTCAAATGCTTTTTCAATTTCACTCTCCTGCCATACTACGCGCATTCCCTTGCCTCCACCACCAGCAGTTGCTTTTAATATTACCGGGTACCCCACTACATTTGCTGCAAGGTCTTTGGCCTGCTCCACACTTTCCAATAAACCACCACTACCTGGCACCACCGGCACTCCTGCCTTAATCATCGTCTCTTTTGCAGTAATCTTATCGCCCATCGCATTAATCATATCGGGGGTAGGACCAATAAACTTTACTCCGTGATCGGCACAGATCTGGGCAAATTTTGCATTCTCTGCAAGAAACCCATAGCCAGGGTGAATAGCATCCGCATTGGTTATCTCCGCCGCCGCCATAATATGCAATACATTTAAGTAAGAATCTATACTACTCGGCCTACCAATACATACAGCCTCATCAGCAAACTTTACATGCAGACTATCTTTATCGGCGGTGGAATAAACAGCTACTGTTTTAATGCCCATCTCTTTGCAAGTGCGAATGATACGCAAGGCAATTTCTCCTCGGTTGGCAATTAATATTTTTTTGAACATAATGGCAAATTTGAAAATTTGAAAATGGCCAAATTTAATAATAACATGCTATTAAACTTCTGCCAAATCAAAACATTAAGGAACTTCAAAATTTACGATCGCCAAACTACAAATTGGCAGAATCAACGATAGTAAATGGTTTTCATTATAGACAATGACTGAAAGTCAAATTAACTTGGGTCTACCAAAAACAATGGCTGGTCAAACTCGACCGGGCTGGCATCCTCTACTAAAATTTTCACTATTTTACCCTTTACCTCGCTTTCAATTTCATTAAAAAGCTTCATCGCCTCAATGATACAAACGATTGAACCAGGGCTCACTTCGTCACCTTCATTAACAAATATGGGCTTTCCTGGTCCTGACTGGCGATAAAATGTACCAATCATTGGACTTTTAATGGTGATAAAATGATCAGTTTTGGGAGTCTCCGCAATAGCAGTAGGTGCGGGAGTGGCTGCCGGAGTATTTTGTGGAGTAGTTGGCTGAGGCGAATACATCTGTGCCTGCTGTCCCCCTGCAATGATATGTTGAACAGGATCTTTCTTTTGCTTCACAGTTATTTTGACGCCTTCCTCTTCAATGGTTATTTCTCCGATATTGGTTTTGTTAATGAGCTTTACCAGCTCCTGAATTTGTTTGATATCCATAATAAGACATTAAATGGTTTAGATGATGACAAACGGGCGGCTAAGGTAGGTAATGATTTATTAATATTCCAAGTTTTTAAAAAGAAATAAATTATGAAAAAAGCCGAAAAAGCCATGAAAATGCCGAAAAAACAGTAAAAAAGGACAAAATTTGCCGAAAAAATGCCAAAATAAAAAAAGGGGAAATTTAAATTTTTCCCTTTTTTTGGTATGATTTGGAGGACAAGGAAAGAGTTTATTCGGGTAAGCAACGTTAGTCTATTAACCCCTAAAAATATAAAATCAGCCCCTATTGTAAAAAAACAACCCCATTTATTGGTCGGTTTTACCCACTAGCCGAAGCTTATTCCTTCACCCTTTCTACATATTCCCCTGTTTTGGTATTGACCCTGATATGCTCCCCTTCATTTACAAATAGGGGTACATTAACAGTAGCGCCCGTTTCTACGGTAGCGGGTTTAAGTGTTTTAGTAGCCGTAT
>CANJDY010000261.1 GCA_947472635.1 Chitinophagaceae bacterium | reverse complement strand
ATCGAAAAATGTTCTTTCTGTGTTCAAAGGCTGCAGGAAACCAAG
This sequence comes from Chitinophagaceae bacterium, assembly GCA_947472635.1. The sequence goes on along the minus strand of CANJDY010000261.1, from coordinate 4,503 downwards.
CTGATTGCTAAAAAAGCAGAAGATCCTTCTTTGGTAAGAAATGTAAAGACTGCCTGTATGCAAGCTTGTCCTACGCACGCCATTAGTTTTGGTAATGTGAACGATAAAGAAAGTGATGTATATAAGATCAGGAATGTAGAGCAAAAGCATCGTAATTTTTATGTGTTGGAGCAATTGCACGTTTTGCCCAATGTGAGTTATTTGGCTAAGATCAAAAATTCAGACAGAAACGTTACCAATGAAAAAGAAGTAGAATTGCAGGGAGCACATTCAGCAGAAAAAGAACATGCGTAATACTCACAAAGGTTGAGGGGAACATAAAAAAATAAAGCTAATTGCCAACAAGGAGGCTTGAAGGCTACAAAAAAGCGAACATAATATGTCATTATTAAAGTACGAATCACAGATCAGGGAACCTTTGGTGGATGGTAATAAAAATTATCACCAAGTAACGGAAGACATTATACGCCCTATTGAAATGAAACCCAGCCGTCTTTGGTATGTTGGTTTTTATATCAGTGTAGCCTTGTTGCTATTTGGTGTTTATAGCATCTATAGGGAAGTTACCTACGGTGTGGGTCAGTGGAATCTGAATAAAACCATCGGATGGGGTTGGGATATTACCAACTTTGTATGGTGGGTAGGTATTGGTCATGCAGGAACGTTGATTTCTGCCATCTTATTACTTTTTCGTCAAGGTTGGAGAACGGGTGTAAACCGTGCTGCAGAAGCGATGACCATCTTTGCGGTAATGTGCGCAGGTCAGTTTCCGATTTGGCATATGGGTAGGGTTTGGATGGCTTTCTTTGTATTGCCTTATCCCAATAGTCGTGGTCCTTTATGGGTGAATTTCAACTCTCCTTTGTTGTGGGATGTATTTGCGATCTCTACTTATTTTACCGTTTCTTTATTATTCTGGTATTCTGGTTTATTGCCCGATTTGGCTACCGTGAGGGATCGTGCCAAAACCAAATTACGCAAATTATTATATGGAGTAGCTTCTTTCGGTTGGTCTGGAAGTACCAAACATTGGCAGCGTCACGAAAGTTTATCACTGGTATTGGCGGGGTTAAGTACACCATTGGTATTGTCGGTGCATACGATTGTATCTTTTGACTTTGCCACCTCCATTGTTCCGGGCTGGCATACCACCATTTTTCCTCCCTACTTTGTGGCAGGTGCCATCTTTAGTGGATTTGCCATGGTGCAAACACTGATGATTATTTTAAGAAAGGTATTTGGTTTACAGGATTATATTACCCTGGGTCATATTGAAGCAATGAATAAAGTGATTGTATTGACAGGCTCTATTGTTGGTATTGCATACATCACAGAATTATTTATCGCATGGTACGGTCAAAACCCTTACGAGTGGTACGCATTCAAGGAAAACAGGGCCAACTTATTCAGTCCTTATGGCTGGAGTTATTGGTTAATGATGTTTTGTAATGTGGTGTCTCCTCAAATGTTTTGGTTCAAAAAGTTGCGAAGGAATATCGCCTTCACTTTCTTTATGAGCATCATCGTAAATATTGGAATGTGGTACGAGCGTTTTGTTATTATCGTTACCTCTACTTACCGTGATTATTTACCGTCTTCTTGGAGTACTTATTACAGTCCTTCTATTTGGGAAATCGGTTTTTACTTAGGAACTTTTGGTTTATTCTTTACCTGCTTCTTTTTGTTTTCAAAATATTTCCCTGTGATTGCAGTGGCAGAAATTAAAGCGGTATTGAAGACCAGCGGTGAAAATTACAAACACAAAATGACAGATATAGAGAAGGCGGATGCGGAGAAGTTTTATCTGGACGAAGTGGAACACGCACATTAAAAATTGCTGCTGTATTTTTTGCAGGGATGAAAAAACAGGAGCGTACTAATAATTGGAAGAGTATATAATTGTCAAAAAGCCAATGGGTAAAACCGGCGGTTAAAAGTTAAATTTTATGGCTGGAGGAATTAAAAAATTTGTTGTAGGGTGTTTCGAAGATGAAGCGGTATTGTTTCCTGCGGTGAAGAATGTTCGCCGTGCAGGTTACAAAATCCATGATGTGTACACTCCTTTTCCTGTTCATGGTTTGGACCATGCGATGGGATTAAGAGAGACTAGTTTACATACTGCAGGCTTTATTTACGGCATTACCGGTACTACCACGGCACTAACCTGCATTAGCTGGATCTTTACAAAAGACTGGCCATTGAATATTGGGGGAAAACCACATTTTGCTTTACCAGCATGGATTCCAATCACTTTTGAGTTGACAGTTTTATTTGCTGCTGTAGGTATGGTACTTACCTTTTGTTATTTATGTCAGTTGTCGCCCTTTGTAAAAAAACATCATTTTCATCCTAGGGCTACGGATGATTTGTTTGTAATGGCAATTGAGTGTACCGAAAAAACAAATGAAGCAGAGGTAACCGCTTTTTTAGAAAAGGCTGGGGCAATTGAAATCAATACACAGCATGCCGAAACGGGCTGGTGGATTGGCAGATACGACAGAGTACAAAAGTTATATGCAGAAACTGAAAAGGGATATTGAAATATCAAGTTCCCCAAGAGCGATGAATTATTTTGAGTGGAAGCTTTGTCATAATCTTAGGTTGAAATATAAAAGTTTGTAAGATCCCCCCTCCTAAATTTCAGTGAAAGGAGGATAGGAAAAAATAGAAAGAATGAAAAAAAATACGATTATAACCGTTTTATTATTTTCAGTTGCTGGGTTATCAGTAATGACAGGCTGCGAAAACAAGCGCAAACCGGGTAAAATATATATGCCCGATATGACGTATAGTCGTGCATTAGAAACCTATGCACCTTTAGACTCTGCGTTTTTTACCACCGATACAAAAAATGCGGGGGATGAAATATATTATAACAGAAAGCCGGTAGTCGGAACTATCGGAAGAGGTGAGTTGTTTCCTTATACACTTCCCAATGATTCTTTGGGCTATGCGATGAGTGCACAAGTTAAAAACCCAATGCCACCATTGGTTACCAAGGATAGCCTAGAGGCTGCAAGATTATTTAATATCAACTGTGCCATTTGTCATGGTGCAGGTGCTCAAGGTAACGGCCCCCTCAGTACCTCAGGAAAAATTGGTGCAATTGCCAATCTTACCTTACCACTCTATGTGGCTATGGCAGATGGAACGATGTTTCATTCTCTTCAATATGGAAAAAATAATATGGGAAGTTATGCTCCACAATTGAGCAGACAGCAGCGTTGGCAGATTATTCAGTATATCAGAACATTACAGCCAAAAGCGGAATCAGCTAAAGCTGCAGTAATTACTGCACCAAAAGCAGATAGCACAGTAGCAAAAAAAATAATTTAAAAGCATTCACTATAAATACAAGTTTAGATGTCTAAATCATTCGAGTTACCGGAAAATTATAAGAAGTGGACAATGGGCCTTATAGGCGCCGGTTTAGTTGCGTTGCTATATGGCTTTATCGCATTTCATCCTTTTGAGCATGCAAGCCATGGTGAAAATATAAACAGCACCCGTTTTTGGGCTGTGTTATTACAAAACAGTGTTTTCTTCCTGTTGATTACGAATGCAAGTATGTTTTTTATAGGGGTAACTACTTTGGCAATGGGTGGTTGGCAGGTTGCATTGAAGAGAGTGCCAGAAGCGATCTCTAGTGTAGTGCCAGTTTTAGGCATCATCACTTTTGTAATTTTGATGTCGATTATTTGGGGTGGCCGAACCGACATATTTCATTGGATTGACCCTGAGTTATACGACCCTACCTCTCCTAAATTTGATAAAATATTAAATGGTAAAAAAGGTTTCTTAAATCCTGTTTTCTTTACTGTTTGGAGTTCGGTTACTATCTTCCTATGGTGGTTTATTGGAAGAAAGATGAGGTCCTTTAGTTTGGAAAGTGATGCTAGTGGACCAATGGATTATGAGACTGGGAAAAAATGGATTAACAAAAATATACTGTGGGCTTCTTTGTTCATCGTGTTCTTTGGTTTATCTGTAGGGTCTACCATTCCATGGCTTTGGATTATGAGTATTGATGCACATTGGTACAGCACCATGTTTAGCTGGTATACTTTTGCCAGTTCTTTTGTAGCCGGCATGTCGCTGATAGCACTCTATATTGTATTTCTTAAAAACAGAGGTCAGCTAGAATATGTTACCGATGAGCATTTGCATGATATCGGAAAATTCATGTTCGCCTTTTCTGTATTCTGGACCTACCTTTGGTTCTCTCAGTATATGCTAATCTGGTATGCCAATATTCCTGAAGAAACTGGTTATTTCAAGATCCGCGTACAAGGTCCTTTCCGTGGAATATTTTTCCTTAACCTCGTTCTGAATTTCATTTGCCCTTTATTAATATTCATGAAGAAAAGTACCAAACGTAACTGGACACTCGTCACATTTATGGCAGTGTTAATTATTTTCGGGCATTGGATTGATTTTTGGCAAATGGTAATGCCAGGCACTTTGGGAAGCCATGCATCTTTGATGCCTTTTGAATTTGGCATT
>CANJDY010000260.1 GCA_947472635.1 Chitinophagaceae bacterium | reverse complement strand
TCCTTAATTCTGAATTTATAAAATGAATCAAGAGCCACTTCTCTTGGTACTAATTTTTTCCCAATACTTACGCCCAGTGAATCAAGTTGATCAACCATCTCAGGTGCATCCCTTATCTTAAGATCCACTTCACCAACTGTCATAGGAGTTGTAAATCTATCATCAATCGCAGAAAAAGCAATTACAGCACTATCTTGGATCGCTTTCATAAGGATCGAAATAAAACGCTGATTACCATTATCTTCATCTGCAGCGTATCTAAATGGGAGATTGATTTTTTCCCTTGAGTCTATTTCCCGCCAAATTTTATGGCGATAAATAGCATCATCGGCCCTTATATGTTCGTAAGGCAATGGAATTCTATCCTTGTTTTGTTGATCGCTTATATCAGCACCATTATCATTCCTAAGCGATTTTTTCAGCGCGGGTATTGGCAAGCTATCCAACTTTTGTACTGGTGGTGGAGCAATTACCACAGCAGGTGCAACCGTATCAGTAACAGCCAAGGCTACAACAGGTTTCGGTGCTTCTTCCGCTACTTTTTTTGTTACGGCACGTTTTTTTGCAGTTGCCCTTTGAGCCTCCACACAATTTACAAAAGCCACCATGCTCAAAAAAAACAAAACTAATTTAACAGAATGCCTTACCATAGCCCGATTTTTATATTTTTTAATATAACACTATCCCTACGCCTTGAATGGTACGTTGCTTTCCATCGGGTCCCTGAACTTTTACATTGTCAAAAGTAACACTGGTTCCAGGCCCTGCCCGCTGAATATAAGAAGCAATTGGCGAAAGATTATTTCCTTTTAAATCTGTAGTCTGAACATTTGAAAAGTTAGCACCCGAAAAATAAACAGTTGCCGAAACAACAGAAAAATTCGCTGCAAAATCAAAGTTTTCCAATTCAGCACGACAATATTGCTGACTCTTAAAATTTCCTGAAGTCATTCTTGTTCCACCTGGACCAACTTTGAAAACAGGATTCGGTATTTCTTTTACCCTAAATTCAAATGGGGTTGTTTTCCCATCTGCAGTCACGGTTAAAGATGCCTTACCGGGTGTAGTAACAGTTACAATACGATTACCTAGTTCTCCACTTAAAGTTCCCCCTGTAATTGTAACAGTAGTTTTATCCCATCCCGAACCAGAAGATATAGTAATAGGATTAGGAACCCCAATGTAAAAAACATTCATTTTATCCAACATCACAGCTGCTCCACCGGGTGTTCCCACTACATATTTCACTTCTTCAGTTTTGGTTTGGGTTATCCCATCCTGATCAAGATACCTTATCGTTACTGGTAATGATTTAGCACCAGCACCACTAGCAGTTAATTTATAGGTACCCTTACCATCTATTACAGGAACGCTTGCCCCCCCAATAGAAATTTGCGGTGCTGCGGCGGAGCTAAATGCTCCTATACCTGCAGTTATTGAGACTTCCTGCCCTGGCATTACATAGTTAGAACTTTGTCCAACCAATACGCCCGTTTTATCAAACTTTACAACAACCGCTCCAATTTGCTCATGGCAAAAAGTTACTACCTGATTTTCAGCGTTTTTGATATTGTTTTGAAACTTACTAAGCAAGGTTAATCCTGCCACTGTTGGTGTCATATGAAAATAGGCAATCGTGAACTCCTTTCTAGTACCATCCTGCCCGATTGGAGGATCTACATCTACAGGCAATGTTTTTTCAAATTTTTCTTTTATTTTGTCATCAATAGTAAGCATCGCCAATTTATAGGCTTTTAACTTTGCCTCTAATTCTTTCCCCTTACCTTCTGTGTCAAATAAACGAGTAGCTGCATCCATATTGTCTTCCTTAAATGTCTCCTTTCCCTCTCTCATTTCCAATCCGGCAGCTTCTTTAAGCGATTTTTTAAGCCCTTCTATATAAGTATTCATTTCATCCGAAAGCTTTTTTGCTTGTTCCGCTTTGGGTTGCCATATTTTGGCTTTTTCGACAGATTTTGGATCAGCTAACTTTTCACTCAATGATTTGTACATTGTTTGGTTTGCAGCTGTTAAATTACTGCTAGAGTTTTGCAAGCTCAGGTCAACCACTTTAAAGGCGTTTAATATCTCGCTGGATACATTCATTGCTAACAATGCTGTTAACACTAAATACATCAGGTTGATCATCTTTTGCCGGGGCTCTTTAGGTAAAGCCATAGTATTTTGGATTTATGGTTGTTATGTAAATTGAATAATTTATACTATCTGCTTTTCCCTTAATTGAATACCTATCAATTTGTATATTAAGGGAAAGCTTTGCACCTATGAACTTTTCATTTGCATAGCACTCAACATATTACCGTATACTGAGTTTAATTTACCCAGATTGCCCGCCAATAAATTAATTTGATCTTTTGCTTTTGTAGCATCGTCCACGCTGCTCATCATTACAGTACTAGCTTCAGCCATTTTACCATAAAAACTATTTAATGCTTTTAGGTGGTTATTGCTTTCTTTCAATTCAAGTTCATAAATCGTATTCAAACTACCTAGATTTTTTGTCAACACTTGTACCTGTTCGTGAAAACCTTTTGAACTTTCTGTTGCACTATTAAATGATGACATAGCAGCAGCACTATTAGTAAATGCGCTTGACATAGCGCCTAGGGAAGAAGTAGCTTCCTTTGCCTTTGCACCCAGCTCATTTGTTGATTTTACAGTTTCTCCGATATCAGATAACCCTCCTACAGTTTGCCCCAATTTAGCAAAACCATCACTTAATTTTCTCATATTATCAGGAGTAATATCTGCATCCTGCAACATTTTATCCATACTCCTTAATGCAGGATTGCCTGTTTCAACGGGCGCTGCAGGTGAAGGGGCAGGTCCTTCTGGAGGCGGTGCAAACACATAGAGCAATGCATACCCCAAAAAGATAATCGATTCAGTCCACAACCCAATTTTTAACCATACATCTGCACCGGGTGCATGGGTAATTTTGAAAAGTGCTCCTAGCAAAACCGGAACGGCTGCAGCAGACACAAAAATATTTAGAATTCGATCGATTGGACGGGATTGACCAGCGGCTGACATAATTTTTGGAATTTTAAATGTTAAAATATTATTTTTATTTTCAATGGATATTACAGTTACATCAAATCAATCTGTAACAATCTTTTATGGAAGATCGTTATTTTATTTTAAAAACTCAACTATTTTCCTTTTTTATTTGAAGGCGGTAAATCAATAACGCAACGAAATCCAATATAAGATTTAGCGGTATCTTGGTACTCGTAATTACGTGCGCTTGTTTGCAAATAGTATCCTACATCTTTCCAGCTTCCACCCCGAGTCACCTTACGTTTCATACGAGGAGGGTCAGTATCCTTGGCATCCCAACGTACCTCAGGATTCATGTCATGCTGAAAATTATAGCCTCCTTCATAAAACAAAGAAGAAGTCCATTCCGCTACATTTCCTGCCATATTGTACAAGCCAAAATCATTTGGCCAGTATGCATCCGCCCTAACAGTGTAAAAGCCCCCATCCTCAGGATAATTCCCCCGACCAGGTTTGAAATTGGCCAATAAACAACCCTTTCTATTTCTCAAATAAGGTCCCCCCCATGGATAAGGAGATTGTGAACGTCCGCCACGAGCAGCATATTCCCATTGAGCTTCTGTAGGAAGCCTGAAATCTGATTCGGTAACTCTTTTCTTTGAATCAAGGTAACCATTTAAGTACTGCGTTCTCCATTCGCAAAAAGCAGTAGCCTGCTTCCACGAAATCCCCACCACAGGGTAATTCCCAAATGCAGGATGACTATAATATTTCTTAGCCATTGGCTCATTATAGGAATAGGCAAAATCCCTTACCCAACAAAGCGTATCGGGGTAAATTTCTAAATCCTTCTTAACAATGAATTTTGATCTTGCAATATCTTTTTGCTTACTTTGAGCTGCTGCCTTAAAATTAAAGGTCTCAGAATGAAAAACCAATTTTGCAGGATTGATTTCTTTTTTATTGAAAATTCGATTATCAGGCGTAACCATTATAGCTTCAATCTTCTCCATCCCAGCCCCCCCTAAAGAGCCCCATTTGATGGCTCTTGCTTTTTTCCAATCAATTAATTCAGCAGGTCCATCAGTCCCTGATTTTCCTACTATAATAAACCCCATTAGCTTAGCAGCTATAGAATCCCTAACCCAGTTCGTAAACTGCCGATATTCATTATTGGTAATTTCAGTGGCATCCATCCAAAAAGAACTGATGGAAACCTGTTTGTTGCGTGCAGTAAAAGCAAAATTAACATCCTCATCACTAGGGCCCATGTGGAAAGTCCCAGTGGGAATTAAAACCATGCCGGGAGGTTTAGGAAGTTTCCAGCCCTTAGAAGGCTCAACTCCGTATAACTGCCCATCAGTAGGCAGATCTTTTTTATTTTTGCCCAGCATTTTACAGCCTGACAAAAACGTAATAGTAATTAAAATTATAATAGCTAAAGCCCTATTCATCATTGACAACATTTTTAAAAAGCGAGACAAATGTAAGGAATATTTTGAATTTTACTTATTTAACCAACCATTGAGGCT
>CANJDY010000259.1 GCA_947472635.1 Chitinophagaceae bacterium | reverse complement strand
TCGCCTGAAATATTAGCATTACTGTTTGGCACCCAGGAATAAGTACTAGAAACTCCATTAGAAATCAAGCTAGTTAAATCAAAATTTGATTGCATAGTTGAGCAAATGGTTTGTGAACCATTATTACTTATTGGCAATGCATTTACTGTTAGTACCGCCGATGAGGAAGTCACTGTTGTAGGTGCGCAACTGCCGGTTACCACCACAGAAAAAGCTGCACCGTTTTCTGTAAAAGCAGGGTTGGTGATTGTCAATGCCGAAGTAGTTACGGTACTATATGGTGCCGTATTGGTAAGTGCCACTCCATTTTTAAGCCATTGATAAGTTAATCCAAACCCAGTTGCCGTTACGCTGATAGTGCGGGTTCCAGTGCCGCTACAGACCGCAGCTGGGGATACCGGTGAAAAGGTAATAGCCGGGGGATCATTGACGGTAATGGTAGCTGTGGGATCTGTAAATCCACTTGAACGAATACACCCATTATTATCTGTAACAGAAACCAATGTATAGGTACTGGTAATGGTTGGATTTGATGAAACAGCAAATGATGTACCACTCACCACCAAATTTTTTGAAATGGATCCTGGATTATACACCACTACAAATGGACCTGTGCCACTACTGGTAGTTAGTGTAAGCTGACCAGTAACTCCACTACAAATGGTATTTCCACTAAATGCTGAAACCTGTGGTAAATCGGCTACAGTAACAGTGGCAGTATTTAAGGTAGTAAGTAGATTTGAGCAAGCTTCTGATGCAATTCCCGTCACTGTAATTGTTGAACTACCTGCAGTTGTTAAACCAGTTGCAGTAAAATTACCAGTACCTGCAGTAGTGATAGTCATTGCAGCAGTTAAACCTGTTGCTGCGGGAGCACTCCGGCTATAAGTAACTGTATAACTACCCACGGGCAATCCTGCAGCTGAAGATGAAAGCGTGATTAAAGAACTACCTGCTGAAATGCAAATGGGTGAAACTGCCGATGTGCTAGACAAGCTATAAGTAGGACAGGTCCAAGAAATAATCAATTTACCATTACCACCACTTCCCCCACTTACATTGGTATTTGAATTTGTACGGCCGCCTGCTCCGCCACCGCCGTTGGCTGCACTTGTGCCATTTCCAGAAGTACTAGATCCATTTGCCCCAGCACCTCCCCCGGCAACAGCAAGTCCCCCAGTAAGTCCTATCGCGTTATTTCCATTGCTCCCAGAACCAGCACTACCTCCACCTCCTCCTCCCGAAGCTCCATTTGCACCACCTGTGCCTCCCGCACCTCCATAATAACTAAATGGAGATGTAGCACCAATATTGCCCGAAGTTAAAGCAGTAGCACCTGCAGAACTTTGGTTATTTGAAGCAGCCAATGCACCGCCAAGTCCCCCTTTAGCTAAAATTGCTGAAATACTATTAAACCAAGAGTCACCCCCTGAAGATCCTGCAGTAGTACTCCCTACACCACCTGTTCCGACTGTAACTGTATACGCATTTCCTGGAATTACAGTGTAACCAATATTCTTAACATAAGAGCCACCAGCTCCCCCTCCTCCAGCACTTGAATTACCCGTTGCTCCACCACCTGCTCCACCTCCACCCCAGGCTTCAACAGTAATAGCAGTAACTCCGGCAGGAACGGTAAAAGAACCAGAACTTGAAAAGGTTTGGGTGGCTTGACCAAAACTATTCTGTATACTCAATAAAGCATATCCAAGAAGCAATAGTGCCACAGCTCGGAAATTTATTTGGACTACTTTTTTTACCATACTAATAATTTAAAAATTAGCTAACCAATGTTGAAATAAACCTTAATGATTTATTGGAATCTAGCATTCGGAAACGTAATGCACAGGTTTACAGACAAATGGAGATGGTATTGACAATAAGAGATAGACTTCAGAGAGAAAATACTTCCAAAAAATTGAATCAGTATTTAACTGTTAAAGGATTTCAGGTAAACACTAACAATATTTAGGTAAACAAGAACAATATATATAATAATATTTACATTTAAAACAGTCTGCTCTAATAATTTCATTTTTTTTTGAAACATTACTAAGCAACTCGACTAATAGTTTATTTTCATCCCTTAACCTAGTAAATGCTTTTGAGCGGCACAAAGTCGCAAAACTGCCTATTTGGTTTACTTATCGTACGTATATTTGAAGAGTGGTTTAATATGGCAAAAACTTTAATCAATTTTATGAACGATTTTATTACTATTCAAGATGCTGCAGGGGCTACCCACGTTATATTTACGAGGTACATTACCAATCTCACCCTTCAAAGCGGAACAGCTAAAATACATATCAATAGCGGTGGCTCTACTATGACCGTTCATACAAAATATACCATCAAGGAATTAATGGATATTATTTTACAACAACCCGAATAAATTGACGCTGCCCCCCCTTGGCTAAAGTTAATGTATGAAAACTACCACCCCTACTTGTAGGAAATTTCCATCGTTATAAACTATAATTTGTTGAAACAATTATTACTACTTCCTATTTTTTTTCTTAGCATTTTTGCCATTGCCCAGAAAAAAAACAGCTCCTATCAATTACATATTCATAAAACATTCTCTCCAATACAAGTTGATGGTGCAATGGATGAACCAGTCTGGAAAAATACAGACTCAGCCAGTAATTTTTTTATGGTTTTACCAATGGATACTAGCAGGGCTAGTGTAAAGACCTCGGTAAGAATGACCTATGACAGCAAAAATATTTATATACTAGCTATTTGCTACCACAAAAATCCAGCACCATATATGGTTGAATCGCTGAGAAGAGATTTTACATTTGCAAAAAATGATAATTTTATCTTTTTCATCGATCCTTTTGATGACCGTACCAATGGATTCACCTTTGGTGCAAATGCCGCAGGTGCCCAATGGGACGGAAGCCAGTTTAGTGGCGGAAGCGTAGATCTCAGCTGGGATAATAAATGGGTTTCGGTAGTAAAAAACTACCCTGACAAATGGATATTTGAGGCAGCCATTCCCTTTACTTCCTTGAGGTACAAAAAAGGAATTACCCAATGGGGCATCAATTTTAGCAGGATGGATATTAAGGTTGCAGAAAAATCTAGTTGGACACCAATTCCAAGACAATTCCCCACTGCATCACTTGCCTATACAGGTACCCTCGTTTGGGATGAAGCACCGCCTGAAGAAGAAGCCAATATTTCTGTAATTCCATTTTTACTGGGTGGCCTTTCAAAAGATTATGATCATTCTAAACCTTCTTCTTATCGAAAAGATCTTGGAGCAGATGCAAAGATTGCCGTTACCTCTTCGCTAAATTTAGACATGACGGTAAACCCCGACTTTTCACAAGTAGAAGTAGATAAGCAGGTAACTAATCTAGATAGGTATGAATTGTTTTTTCCCGAGAAAAGGCAATTTTTTTTAGAGAATGCTGATCTTTTTGCCAATTTTGGATATACTAATATTCGACCCTTTTTTTCACGCCGTATTGGCCTAGGAGTACCCATCAGTTATGGGGCTAGACTGAGTGGAAGCCTAGATAAAAACTGGCGTATAGGCATTATGGATATGAAAACAAAAGCGGAGGCTGAAACAGGACTGCCTGCACAAAACTTTACGGTGGTTGCATTGCAGCGACGCTTATTTTCCCGTTCCAATATCCGCCTGATGTTTGTAAATAAACAATCGCTTCAATACGGACAAACAAAAGATACTTCCCAAAAGCGCTATTCAATGTACAACCGAAATCTTGGGTTAGAATATAATCTTGCATCGGCCAATAATTCATTTTCAGGAAAAGCCATGCTGGTGAAAAGCTTTAGTCCGGGTAAAATGGCTGGCGATTTTGTACATGCTGCTAACTTGCAATACACCAATAAAAAATGGATGATCTCCTGGCAACACGAATTGGTAGGTAAAAATTACCTGGCCGAGGTTGGATATGTACCCCGCAATGACTATATCAAAATCAACCCTCAACTAAGTCATACATTTTTTCCAAAAAAGGGAATTATTTTAAGCCATGGGCCAATATTGAGTTCCACTTTTTTCTTCAACAAAAGTTTTATTCAGACAGACAATGAATCTTTTCTAAATTACAAAATCAATTTACGAAGCCAAGGAATCATTGATTGCTGGATAGCTCATAATTTTGTAGATCTATTAAAACCTTTTGACCCCACCAATACTGGTAAAGCTACCCTTGCAATTGGTACTTTACACAGTTGGAACGCTTGGGGAACAGGCTACACTTCAAAACCGCAAAAACTATTTACCTATGCTTTCTCTTCAAGGTATGGGGGATATTATGCCAATGGAAATCGGCTCAATCTTACTGCAGATTTGGGGTACCGTTTTCAACCATTTGTAAACATAACTTTAAGTGCCAGTTTCAATCATATCGACTTACCAGAGCCTTGGGGACAGACCAGTTTCTGGCTTATTGGGCCCCGTATTGATGTTACGTTAACCAACACTTTTTTCTTCACCACTTTTTTACAATACAATGACCAGCAAAAAAATGTAAACCTCAATACCCGGTTACAATGGAGATATAAACCAGCCAGTGATTTCTTTAT
>CANJDY010000258.1 GCA_947472635.1 Chitinophagaceae bacterium | reverse complement strand
TTTAAAAAAAGTACACTCATTAAATGCAGTCTGCGTTTTTCACCACCACTTAGTTTGCTCAGTGGGGTAAATTGTTGCTCTGCAGAAAAACCAAATTTCTCCATGAACTGGCTTGCACTGATCTTGCTACCATCATTGAGCGGAAAAAATTCTGCCATTGATTTAACATATTCAATGGCCCTTTTATCTTCTTTGTATACCAGCCCATCCTGACTGAAGTTGCCAAATACTACGGTGTCGCCGTGATTAATTTTACCACTATCAGGCTTCTCTAGTTGCAAGGCTATTTTCAGGAAGGTGGATTTGCCTACCCCATTTTTTCCTACCACGCCGATTCGCTCACCCCGTTTGAATGTATAATCAAATCCTTTCATGATGGAAAGGTCGCCATAGCTTTTATGCACTTTTATCAATTCTAGGATTTTTCCACCTAGCCTTGTCATCTTCACCTGTAAGCTTACTTCTTCTACTTCCTTCTTTAGTTTCACGCGGTCTTCCACATCAGCAAATGCATCCTGGCGGCTCTTGCTTTTGGTGGTGCGTGCCTTGGGTTGCTTGCGCATCCATTCCAGTTCTTTGCGAAAAATATTTTTGTCCTTCTGCAGTTCACTTTGCTGTACTTCTAGCCGAAGACTTTTTTGCTCTAAAAAATTATCATAATCGCCTTTGTAGACGTACACTTTTTCCTCATCAATTTCTACGATTTCATTACATACCGCGTCTAAAAAATAGCGATCATGGGTAACCAATAGTAGGGTCACTTTTGCTGCGGCAAGATAATCCTCCAGCCATTCAATCATCTCTACATCCAAGTGGTTGGTAGGCTCATCCAGTATCAATAAGCAGCGGCCTGCATGTAAATCAGCTTCAATTAGCGCCTGCGCTAAGGCAACTCGTTTCTTTTGTCCTCCACTAAGGTTGCCTACCTGCTCATTGAGGTGGTGCAGGTTGAGTTTGCCCAAGATCTGTTTTAGATCGCTTTCAAAACTCCAAGCATTGAGGTCATCGAGCCGGGCCATTAGTTCCCCCAATTTGTCAATATCTTCCAGTCCTTCTTCCAAAAACTGCTCATATTCTTTTACCACTTTCACCACGGGGTTGTCGAGGCGGAGCACATTGTCCCAAATGCTTTTAGTGCCATCGAAGTCATTGTCTTGCTGCAACATGACCACTTTGATGTCTTTATGAACCCAAACGGTTCCCTCATCGGGAGTATCCAGACCGGTAATGATTTTCAATAAGGTACTTTTTCCGCTGCCGTTGCGGGCCACTAAGGCTATTTTATCTCCTTCTTCTACGTTTAAAGTGATATTCTTAAAAAGTGTTCTAACCCCGAAGGTTTTGCTGATATTTTCTATGGAAGCGTAATGCATGGCGGCAAAGGTAACTCAGAATGGGAAACTGAAAACCGATTAATGGTATTTAGTTTAAAAGCATTGAAATCATTGTCATTTTTATTCCCAACATATGAAGAAATGATTGAATAAAGACTGGCTTAATGATGAATTAGTTGAGTGGAATCTTAATAATTTTGTAGAAAATTGGAAAGCGTTTCAATATGGTCTGTGTTAATGTAATCGACCTTTAATTTAATCAATTCTTCCCATATTTGCGGATCGTCAGGGCTAGCCCAAAACCGGACCGGTTTATGCAAAAGATGTGCAAAAATGACTTTTCTTTCAATTTTATTTTTCTCCATTTCTGAAAGCGAATCCCTTCCTTTCAATTTACAGTATCGTTTAAAATTATTACTTAGCAGGGCAATTTTTGACAAAGCGGCTTCGCTGTATTTCTGGTTGAGGCGACCATCAAACCAAATATAATCTGGGTAGTCAATGAAAGCCGATGAATTCGGCTGATTACCGGAAATGACGATTAGAATTGTTTTATTGTTTGTAATGGATGGAAATTTTTTTAATAGCTCAATGAGTACATTGAGTGTGGAAGTACTCTCTGTTTTCAAGTCGATCAGCAGTTGCAGCTTCTTAGTTTGATCCTTATATACGAATCCATTATTTTCATCAAGCAGCTTCGCTAAAGGAACAAGGTACATCGACTCCAGTGTTTTATGTTTCTTCAACTTCAATGGACTATGGCCCACCAATAAAATATTATTTAATAAGTAAACATCGGCTTCGATGGATCCAAACTGATTTTGATAGGCCTGATGAAAAGGACTATGCTGTTTATAATCGTTGTGGGAATGGGCATTTGCTGAAGTATACAAAGCGTCCTGCCCAAATATTGGAGCGATCATACAAAAAAATAAAAGCAGCAACGCAACTTTTTTAAAAGGCATGGTTTTTCTTAGGATGAATATTGTACTTAAAAATAATTAATTTTTCAATACGCTGACCTGTTTATTTCATAGCGTAAACTGAAAAATATATTACTATTTGATTTTCTGTAACTTAAGCAGAATATTTATTTTTAGCACTCAATCGTTTAAATAAAAAATCGGCTGAGTTCTTCGATCGGAGCTATTCTTTATTTTGAACCCGGATATTTTGCAAGGCCTTTAGCATAAAACCAGATGATCCGATTCATTTTATCATCTTCACCACCATCCACTTCTTTAAATACTTCCAATTGTGATTGGAGTGCATATTTTTTTGCTTTCCCCTGCAATGCATGGAGGGGTTTGTTCATCTGGTCAAGGGGGATAATATTCGGTAGGGCGGTATAAGTCATGCTGTTCTTAGTTTTTTGAAAACAATCTGTCATTAGTCTGGCGGTGCCATCCATTATGTTCATAGGGGGAAGTCCCAAAATTTGTTCAATGGTTCTTAAAATGGAAGTCTGGTTGTAATTGGAAGTCACTAGTTTGCCAGTGCTATAAGCACTCAGTACCAAGCCAATGGTTCTATAAGCAGAAATATGGTCCCATCCACCTTGCGAGTCATCCTCGGTGATGAAAATTGCGGTTGAATCCCAGTACTTGCTTTTGCTAATCATCTCTACAATTCTGCCCACAGCCAAATCATTGTCGGCCACCATGGCATTGGGGGTAGGGAAATTAGGAGAGGTGCCGGCACTATGGTCATTGGGAAGAGAAATCACCATTAGGTTGGGCATATTGGCTGTCTGTTCATAAGCCTTCCATTCCTGCATAAAGATGTCTGCTCTTTGCTGGTCGCTGAAGACAAGGTTATCGCAGTCCGGAAAAGTGGGAGAAATAAGTGGGCGAATTCTTGCGATGGTGGTTTTGTTATACCAGTCGGGTTTTTTACCCGCCTTGTATTTTGAATACAAATCCGCCCATTTCAATTTATTGTCATATTCTGTTTCACAGGCTTCGCCATAAATCCGCACTGTTTTTCCATGGTCTGCTGCCAGGTTCCAAATAAAACCATTCTTGTTGTATACCAATGCATCCTCCTGACGATGCGGGTAACTTCTAAACCAGGCGCGAACCATTTTTTCAACATAGTCGGATACCATGCCGGCATCCGTCCACTGGTGGCCTTCAGCCGATGATTTGCCCGATGCATAAAAATCATCCATCCAGCCATATTTTTTTGCCAGGGCGTGCATATTGGGGGTTACTTTTTCACCGAAAACACAGAGCGAACTGTCGCCTCTTCCTTGGGGGATATCTCCAAAAACCTGGTCATAGGTTTTATTTTCTTTAATGATATATACAATATGTTTAAATATCGACGGTTCCCCAATTCGCTCTGGAACGGGTACGGGTGCTATACCAGCACGGGGAAGTAAATGTAGTTGGGTTGTTCTATTCAGCAAATTCAATTGGGTTACTGCTGCTGTATATTTTTCTAGTGTGGTTTTGTCGGGGACTGGTATAATACTCACCGAAGCCAGTTGATTGTGAATGGACCTTGCTTTTTGTTTTTCATCGATTACATTGGCACCGTCTGATTCGAGGTTGGTAACTACTAGGCTGTTTTGAAAAAGTGTAAGTCCGCCGGGATAGGCTTCTGTAGGAATATACCCAGTTACCGCAGAGCTGCTTGTTCCTTTTGTAGAAGCATTTTTTCCAAGTCGAACCACGGCTATTGCATTATCGAATCCATTGGCTACATATAGTATACTATTGTCTGCATTCAATTTCAGTGCATTGGGGGTGCTGCCCTGCAGACCTAATTTTCCATTTAGTAATCCCACTTCAATCGATTCAGCAACTGCATCCGACTGGGTGTTGATTACAGAAATTACATCACTTGAGCCGTTAGCTACAAAGATGAATTTTCCATCGTCAGCAGCTGCTACTGCATTGGGGTGCAGGCCTACGTTGATTTCGCTGATATTTTTTCCGGTGGAAGCATCCAACACGGATACCGTTCCGCTTGAAGTAGCTCCGGTACGGGGGTCGGTATAAGCAAGCCCCCAAGGCACACCTGCTCTTTCTTTGCTACTATCTGTAGCGGTTGCACCCGCCCAGTTGCTCACATAGATTTTTTTATTTGCCATCGCTACACCATAGGGTGCTACACCTGTAGCGGCACGCCAAACAATACTCCGGTCGCTCCAGCGGATCTTCAATAATTCATTGTTGCCATTTAAGACTACATAAAGAAAAAGTACTCCCTGCTCCCTTGAAATTTCGATTTCATTGGGAAGCGCATTCGAGGCTGGACTTATTTTT
>CANJDY010000257.1 GCA_947472635.1 Chitinophagaceae bacterium | reverse complement strand
GCCAGCGGAAGCGAAGCTACTGAAGGAGCGATGAAGCTAGCCAAACGGTTTACTGGCCGCACGCAGATTATTTCTTTTAAAAATAGCTATCATGGAAGTACACAAGGCGCTTTAAGTATTATGGGGGATGAGTATTGGCGCAATGCATTCCGTCCACTGCTACCGGATGTAATGCAATTAGATTATAATTCATTGGAAGCTTTACAGCAGGTTACTGAACGGACAGCTTGCGTAGTTGCCGAAACGATACAGGCGGAAGCAGGCGTATTGGCACCACAAAATGGCTGGCTTTCGGCATTGCGTAAACGCTGTACCCAAACAGGCACCTTGCTGGTATTGGATGAAATTCAATGCGGGTTTGGACGCAATGGAACTTTGTGGGCATTCGAGCAGTTTGATGTGGTACCGGACATTTTATTGTTGGGTAAGGCGCTGGGCGGTGGAATGCCGTTAGGTGCATTTGTTGCAGATAAACAGCTGATGGATTCTTTTACCCATCATCCTGTTTTGGGCCATATCAATACTTTTGGTGGCCATCCGGTTAGTTGTGCCGCAGGGCTTGCTGCTTTTAATGTATTGTTGGACGAGCAATTGATAGCAGGGGTAAAGCAAAAAGAATCCCTCTTTCTGTCACTATTGGTTCACCCTTCCATTCAATCGGTACATAGCTGCGGCTTGATGATAGCAGTGGATTTTGGAAGTTTTGAAGTCAATAAGAAAATTATTGATGCACTGATTCATCGAGGTGTTTTTACAGACTGGTTTTTGTTTGCCGCCGGTTCTTTGCGAATTGCTCCTCCGTTGATTATCAGCGATACTGAAATAAGAGTTGCTTGTAATCATCTCATTGAGGTGCTGAATGAAAACTGATTTGTATAACAGTAATTCAAGTATAGAATTTTTATGAAATGGATAAAATCTTTTGGTCATGCATGGCATGGCATTCGATATTGTTTTACAACCCAGTTGAATTTTAGAATTCATTTACTGGTATTATTGTTGGTGATTGTAGCAGGCAGTATTGTAAAACTAAGTGCTATTGAATGGCTTTTCATCATTGGTTGTTCAATGTTGGTGCTCGCCTTGGAAATGGTTAATACAGCGATTGAATATCTTTGTGATACCATTACAAGAGATATCCATCCTGCTATTAAAACTATCAAAGACATTGCTGCAGCAGCAGTTTTGATTGCCGTTATCGGTAGTATGGTATCGGGCGTCATTATTTTTTTTCCAAAATTTTTGAACTTATTGCAATGAAGTTGTCTGAATTTAAAAAGAGAAACACTATTTAGCGGATACTTACGGCAAACTATTTGTTAAACCAATAATAATTGCCACATTTGTAGGGTATTACAATTGATATTTCACAGCCTTTATCTAGCGATAGGGGGTAACAAATTAGTAAAGTGACGGGTATATTTAAATCTAACAATCCATACAATACATTTTTGTTGTTGGTATATGGTCTGCTGCTTAAGCTGATTATGTTTATTCACCCGCAGATTCCATTGCCACAGCAAACTGATGGCTTCCTTTTTAAATTACTGTTGTCCCAACTTTCTGTGATGGGAAAAACCTTGGCGTTTATTTATCCGTTAATCGCCTTTCTTTTATTGTTTACGCAGGCCATTACCTTAAATGCGTTGGTGAATCAGCACCGGTTGATGCAGAAACCAAATTACCTCACTGGGATGGCCTATTTGTTAATCACCTCATTGTTCTCCGAGTGGCATATCCTGTCTGCACCCCTGATTATAAATTCTTTGTTACTGTGGGTATGGTCAAGGATGAGCAGATTATACAATGAGCCTAATCCAAAGACGTCCCTTTTTAACATCGGAATGGCTATCGGATTTTCTTCTTTTTTTTATTTTCCTGTCATCGCATTTGTCGCGCTAGTGGTGGTTGGCCTATTAATTACCAGGGCATTTAAATTATCAGAGTGGATTGTTGCCCTTCTCGGAGTGGCTACCCCGTTCTATTTTTTAATTGCCTATGTATTTATTGCGGATAAATGGCAGGGGTATCATTTTCCGGGGGTAGCTGTTACTTTTCCTCATTTTATAGAATCAAGGTGGGCCTTGGCAGCTATTCTGATCGTATTGTTTACCAGTATAACAGGCTTTATTTATGTTCAAAAAAACTTTCGCCGTCAATTGGTGCAGGCCCGTAAAAGTTGGAACCTTATTTTTTTATACCTATTAATCGCCCTTTTTATTCCTTTTATTAATGCCAGCCATTCCTTTGTTTATTGGATTCTTAGTGCTGTCCCCATTGCCGTAATTGCCGGTGCCGGCTTTTTATATCCCCAAAAAAAGGGATTTCCCCTCATTTTGCACTGGCTGATGGTCGCTTTTGTCATTGCATTCAGCTACTTCGTTCAATAATTAAAATGGTATTTGTACTTTTGCATTACCAATTAACAAATCATCACAAAATAGTAATATGAAATTTGGCGTAGTAGTTTTTCCAGGAAGCAATTGTGATAGGGACGTAATAGAATCCCTTCGAGTTGATTTAAAGCAAGAAGTTATTGAGCTTTGGCATAAAGACAAGGACTTGAGTATGTTTTCAACCGATGATTGCATTGTGTTACCAGGGGGGTTTAGCTACGGAGATTACCTACGTTGTGGTGCCATTGCAAAATTTAGTCCAATGATGCAAAGCGTGATTGAGTTTGCCAATAAAGGTGGCAAAGTGCTAGGCATATGCAATGGTTTTCAGATTTTATGCGAAAGCGGATTACTTCCTGGAGTATTGTTACGCAATAGCCACCAGCAGTTTGTTTGTAAAAACGTTTATATAAAAGAGGCCGCTTCAGAAGGAGGGCAAGGTTTAAAAATTCCTGTAGCGCATGGGGAAGGACGTTATTTCGCTGATGATACTACCCTCGAGCAGTTGGAATTGCATCACCAGATCATTTATCGGTATTGCGATGAAAAAGGATCTGTCACAGCAGAAAGTAATCCAAATGGTGCCATCCATAACATAGCAGGGATTTGCAATACTAACAGAAATGTATTTGGTATGATGCCACATCCTGAAAGGGCCAGCAGTGCTTCCTTAGGAAATGAGGATGGTAGAAAAGTTTTTGCACACCTGTTTCAGCTAAACTAATGTTAATTGAAGGGAATGTCTTTTCATTAACATTTGCTTAGGCTACGGAAGTTTAACTTTGAGATAAATAAATTATAAAGATGAGGAGAATAGTTTTTTCAGTGGCAATTTTTTTGTTTTTTGGCTCGGTGAATGCCCAGCAAAAAATTACTTGGACTTCCACTGCCAAGAAGTTAGCAGACAATCAATACGAAATACATATTTTAGCAACCCCTCCTTTAGGATGGCATATTTATTCCCAGCTTACCCCTGCAGGCGGTCCGGTGCCTACCTCTTTTAGTTTTAATACCAATGCCTTGATAGCACTGGTAGGAAAGGTAGGTGAAAAAGGAAAGTTGGTCAGTTACTTTGACAAAAATTTCAAGGTAGATGTAAAGTATTTTGAAGGCAAGGTAGATTTTATACAAAGAATCAAAGTAAAAGGAAAATTAAAAACCAATTTCAGTGGCGAGGTAGAATCGATGATCTGTAATGACAGAACTTGTATGCCACCTACTACTGAAAAATTCAATGTGCTGCTCAACTAACCTGACACTTTCAATTATGAGAATATATAAATCCCTTTTAATTATTGCCTCATTATTTTTATCGCTTTCTATCACTGCACAGAGTCAACCACCTGTGCAGTTTTATTTTGAAAAGATTCAAAAAGGACCCGGTGAATTCGTTTTAAAAATAAAAGCAGTTACAGCCAAGGGGGTACAGGTCTTTTCGATTCAGAAAGTTTCGGACGACCTGCCGGTTAACACTACTATCCATTTTGATTCAGCCAGCTTACAATACACTTCCGACAGCATCATTGAACAGGGAATAGCTACCACTGCCCCCAACTTATCGCTCAATAATATGGAAGTCAGCTTTTTCAAGGATTCAGTATCCTGGCTGCAAAAAATAAAATTATCTTATGGCGACAGTATCCGAATAAAAGGGAAGATCAATTACTATTATCAAATAGGGGATCGTATTGAATCTGGTGAAGCGCCGATATCGATGCAGTTTCAGTATCAAAATGAGCCCCCTAACGAACTAGTGGCCAATAGTACAGGCAGTTTGCAGGCAAAGTCTATGTGGGCTTTATTACTGGCGGGCATCTTTGCTGGGTTGATTGGATTTTTAACTCCTTGTGTATATGCACTAGTTCCTATAACCATCAGTTTCTTTACAAAAAAAAGCAAGACGAAACTGCAGGGCAAAAAAAACGCACTATTTTATTCCATTTCAATTATTATCATTTATACGTTGGTAGGGGCGCTTGTGGCGACCGTACTTCCAAAAAACGCCTTGAATAATTTATCTACCAACTGGATCTTTAATATGTTCCTTTTTGCTCTATTTATTCTTTTTGGAGCATCTTTTTTGGGGGCATTCGAAATTAATCTGCCAGCTTCCTGGTCAAATAAAATTGATAGCAAGGCGAGTGTAGGAAGTTATTCGGGTATTTTCTTTATGGCCTTAACACTGGTGATTGTATCCTTTAGTTGTACCGG
>CANJDY010000256.1 GCA_947472635.1 Chitinophagaceae bacterium | reverse complement strand
TTTTTTCAGCTACTATTTTGGTACGGGTTACAAAATCTGTTACGAATGATTCACTCACCATTGTACCATTGATTTTAATTCGTTCCCTGAAATCTTTTAAATGGGGAGAGGTGTATAGGCCCGTTTTATAGCCAGCCTGTTGTAAGATGGCAGCTAGGAGATGGCTAGTACTTCCCTTTCCATTGGTGCCTGCAATGTGAATACTCTTGAATTTATATTGTGGGTTATGTAATGCATCGCATAATGCAACTGCATTGTGTAGGTCTTCTTTGTAGGCGGCTACACCAATTCTGCTGTACATAGGCAGCTGGGAAAACAAGTAATCCAAAGTTTGAGGATAAGTCATTACTGCAAATATAAAACCTATCTAAAACTAATTGCACTTTATTGCCCTAGCATTGTTTAGTGGAACTTAATTCTGTATTTTAAAATTAAATACGATGGTTGAAAGTCCTCCATCAGTGCTTACAGGAAATTTTAGTTCCCCGGCTTTTCTTTTGGCAATTCCAATAATGGTTGATTTGGAGGTAGTGGTGCCTTTTGCAATTGCACTACTGATAAAAGTTCCAGAAGCGCTGTATTTAACATCTAGAAAAACGATGGCGTTTTCATTGAAATCATCTTCAAATCGCAAAGCACCCATATTTAACGGACGAACCCCCTTCGTTACGCTAATACCTGATTTTCCTCCGGGACTGTTCCCATAACTGTCTGGCTTACCTGCAGGGTCACCGGCATCGCCTTTTCCACCTGCCTTATTACCTTGATATCGGTAACCATTGTCCTCAGTTGCTCCATTGCCTGTTCCGGCTCCTGGTCCATGGTAGGTAAGTTTGGGTTTGGCGGGTTTAGGTAAGCTGGGAATAGTGATGGGGGAGGTTTTGCTTTTTTTCAACGGCAAGGTAACTGGCAGATGAACAATCACTTTTTTTGTGCTTTTCTTATTTGTTTTTGTGATGGGGGCTGCATCTGCTTGCGCATTTTCGTCCGGTTGTATTTCTTTGTTGTCCACTTGTGTTGCCTCGGCTACAGCAGGTGCGGGGGGAGTAGATTTTTGGGTAGGCGCCATTTCACCTTTGATGAGCGGTTGGGTTTCACCTAGTCCTTCCTCATTATTGCCAAGGTTTATTTCCAGCAACTCCTGGGCTATTGGTGTAGGGGGCTGAAGTATTGGCCAACTTATTAAAAAAGCCAATAATAGCAGGGTGCCACAGATAACAATCGTGTAGGCAAATGCTTTTTTATTTTTTTCTGCTTCAAATGTAGCGGGCATAATTTCTAAATAAGTCATGCCAAAGTTATTTGTTTAATAGCAAACGCTGCAATACTTGGATAAAATATATAACCCGTGTTAATTCTTTAACAAAATCTTGCTCCTATACTAAAAAAGGGAGCTTAAGATAGGATTGTTTTTTATTGCATACCCTTTTCAGAAGAGTATATTTCGAAAAAAAACGATTGAATCAAAAATGATATGCTTAAACTATGCCAATAGCGGTTTAGGATTTAAAAAACAGGTCGTATCCGAAACGTATCATTGTTCCGACGATCACCAACAAAAAAAATAGCCTAATAAAAGAATTCCCTTTTAAAATAGCCAATTTTGCCCCTAGCATGGATCCGGTGAAATTGCATATTGCCATGGGGATTGCATACTGGTATAGGATATGCCCAGTTCCACTGAAGAAAAGAATGGATCCCATGTTGGTAGCCAAGTTTACAAATTTTGCATGGGCACTAGCTCTTAGGAAATCAAATCCTAATGCACTGATAAAAAAGAGCACCAAAAAACTCCCTGCACCAGGTCCAATGAAGCCATCATAAAATCCAATGAGTATAGAAAATGATCCTGCAATTAGCCATGCTTTTTTCGGTGTTGGCATTGAAGTAGCTGCTGTTCCAAAATCTTTTTTTGAATAGGTGTAAATGGCTACCAGAATAAGGACTCCAAAGATGACGGGTTTCATAAAGGCATTACTAACCATTGATACCGTTTTGGAACCTGCATAAGCTGCTATCATTGAAATACCACACATCATAGCCAGTAATTTCCATTGCAATTCAACAATGCGAGCATATTGCTTTGCCGCCATGGAAGTGCCTATAAATGAAGGGATTTTGGTGGTGCCTAACAAAGTAGCTACCGGATATTGGGGTAAGGTAATTAAAATGGCGGGGGTTTGAATTAAGCCACCACCACCAACAATGGCATCAATAAAACCAGCAGCAAATGCAGCCAGACAAAGTAAAATAATTTCCTGTGGTATCAATTTTTATAATTTCTTTCTCCAAATAATAAGCTGCCGATTCGTACCATATTGCTACCTTCTTCTAGCGCAATTTCGTAATCACCGCTCATCCCCATACTCAGAATAGTCATTTGCCAATCCTTCGAATTGGCTGGTTTTTCGGAAGCTATTGGATGGTATGGAAACTTGCTTGATTCAAATAATGATTTTAAATTCGCCAACTCTTTTCTAACCAAACCCTGGTCATTACTGAAGGAAGCCATACCCATTAGGCCAACAATTTTAACATTGCTCCATTCAGGGCATTCGCGCAATTCAGTCAACTCGTTGGGATCAAAACCAAATTTTGTTTCTTCTTTTGCAATGTGAATTTGTAATAGGCAATCAATGACACGGTTGTTTTTGGCACCCTGCTTGTTGATTTCTTTTAGTAGTGACAGGCTATCTACTCCGTGGATTAGGTGCACGAAGGGCGCGATATATTTAACCTTGTTGCTTTGCAAGTGACCTAGAAAATGCCAGCGGATATCTTTTGGTAAAACGGTTGCTTTGTCTACGAGCTCCTGTACATAGTTTTCGCCGAAATCCCGTTGGCCTAAATTGTACAAATCCTGCAGATCCTCCAGGGGCTTGGTTTTGGATACGGCTACCAGGGTGGCTTTGCCATTTAGCTGGGCAAGTAAAGCCTTGTATTTTTCTGTATTGATTGACATAAGTTATCGCAAAAGTAAATAAAAATTTCCTCGGCGAATAGGGGTTGCTATTTTAAAATACTTCTGCTGATCACAATCCGTTGCATTTCACTGGTGCCTTCGTATATCTGCGTTATTTTTGCATCGCGCATCATTCGTTCTACATGGTATTCTTTTACAAATCCATATCCGCCGTGAATTTGAACGGCTTCTGTAGTAGTCCACATGGCAGTTTCCGAGGCGAATACTTTTGCCATACTTCCACTAACGGCATAGTCTAAGTGCTCATCTTTTTCCCAGGCAGCCTTGAAACAAAGCAGTCGGGCACATTCAATTTTGGTCGCCATATCTGCCAGTTTAAATTGAATAATCTGGTGCTGCATGAGCTCTTTGCCGAATGATTTGCGTTGTTTACTATATGCCAATGATCTTTCATAGGCACCACTTGCAATGCCCAAGGCCTGTGCGGCAATGCCGATTCTACCTCCAGCAAGTGTTTTCATTGCAAAAGTAAATCCAAAGCCTTCTGCGCCGATGCGGTTTTCTTTTGGAACTTTTACATCAGTGAATAAAATGGAATGGGTGTCACTACCACGAATACCCATTTTATTTTCTTTGGCACCGACTTCCACCCCAGCCCATTTTTTTTCAACTATCAATACATTGATTCCACGACTACCCTTGCTTGCATCTGTTTGTGCAATTACCAGATAGATGCTGGCACTACTGCCATTGGTAATCCAATTTTTAGTACCATTCAATAAATAATAATCTCCTTTATCTTCAGCGCTGGTTTGCTGGGAGGTCGCATCACTACCGGCTTCCGGCTCACTGAGCAAAAATGCACCAATAAATAATTTCCCCTCCTTTTTTCCCTGCGCCAATGGAACCAAATATTGTTGTTTTTGTGCTTCATTGCCAAATTCCTGAATGCCATAGCAAACCAGACTGTTGTTTACACTCATACATACGCTCACACTGGCATCCACCTTACTTAGTTCTTCTATTGCCAGCACATAGCTTATCGTGTCCATACCACTACCTCCATATTCGGGTTTAACCATCATTCCCATAAAACCCAAGTCAGCTAATTTTTCAATTTGTTCTTGCGGGAATTTTTGCAGCTCATCTCTTTCAATCACTCCAGGCAAACATTCCGATTGAGCAAAATCTCGGGCTGCCTTTTGAATCATTCGGTGCTCTTCTGAAAGATGAAAGTCCATAAATTTGATTTTGATGACAGTATAAAAGTAAGCCTTCAAAACCAATGGAAGGGACTTTGTTTTGGCGTCTTTTTAGCTGTTATTTGACCAAATAGGTTCATCACAAGGGGCTTCGCCAATAAAAAATATTTTGCTAATTAATTTAGCATTCCTATATTTGATTATTATGTATGCTATTGTAGATATTGAAACGACAGGGAGCCATGCCTCGGAATTTGGGATTACCGAAATTGCCGTTTTGGTGCATGATGGAAGCCGTGTAATACAGCAATTTGAAACACTTGTCAATCCTCAGCAAGCTATTCCACCCTATATTACTGCACTCACGGGCATCAACAATGCCATGGTAGCAGCTGCACCTGTTTTTGAAGAGATTGCAGCGCCATTATTTGAAATGCTCAATGGTCAGATTTTTGTCGCCCACAATGTAAACTTCGATTACTCTTTTCTC
>CANJDY010000255.1 GCA_947472635.1 Chitinophagaceae bacterium | reverse complement strand
CTCAAATTTTTGCAGAAAAATCGCCAGAAGAAAAATTATCCATTGTGGCGCAATTAAATGAGCAGGCTCCGGCAGCGATGGTAGGCGATGGTATCAATGATGCACCAGCGCTTGCAAAAGCTACCATTGGTATCTCTATGAGCGATGCTACGCAGCTGGCTATGCAAAGTGCACAGGTAGTACTCATGAACAAAGGCATCCAGCATTTGCCCCTGGCACTTGGTCTGGGTAAACATACTTTTATTACCATTCAACAAAATTTATTCTGGGCCTTTATCTACAATATTGTAGCCATCCCAATTGCAGCTATGGGCTTATTGCATCCAGGCATAGCAGCGCTGGCAATGGGCTTTAGCGATGTGGTGTTGGCAGTAAACTCCATTCGGCTAAACTATAAAAAAGTGGTGTAAAATGGGTATATTTGGATACCGATTTGAACCTTCCCTATGTTGCTATTTTTTTTACCATTAAAAAGTAAATACAATGGATGAGTTGACTGATAAAATAGAGGATGACCATTTTCTATCTCCTGAAGAATTAAAAGAAATGAAGGCGATTATTCAAAAGTCCTTTGAAGAAGCAAAGCTAAAAGGGAATTCCCCTTCTGAAATCAAAGATGAATCGCATCCTACAAAAGAAAATTCAGCAGCAGCCGATTCAGCTTCTCGCGATTAAATTTGCCCAACGATGGGATGCTATAACTGGTTGTTTATTGTACAATACATTAACTATATAGCTTACCTTTTTAATGGTAAATCACCCAGTCTATTAAAATCTTAACGCAACATTGCAATGTAAAAATCTTGTAATCTCTATCACTCCTTAAACATTTATTTAATCATTGAGATAGACTATACGCTATTTCTAAACCAAATCCTATGAAAAAATATTATACAATCGTAGCTTTTCTTTTGACTAGCATTTTTTGTCAAGCACAAAGTCCAGAACAGAATTTAAAATCTCTTGGCATAATACTTCCAAAACTAAATACTCCAATTGCTAACTATGTAAATTATGTTAGAACAGGAAACTTACTCTATTTTTCAGGATCAGGGCCTAGCAAAACATATGAGGGTGTAAATAAAGGAAAATTGGGCAAGGATGTAACAATAGAAGAAGGCAAGGAAGCAGCAAGGCAAACTGGAATTAATTTAATTGCTAGTTTGAAAAATGCCATTGGGGATTTGAATAAAGTAAAAAGAATTGTAAAAGTATTTGGAATGGTAAATAGCACCGAAACATTTACAGATCAACCAAAGGTAATTAACGGATTTTCAGATTTAATGGTTGAAATATTTGGGGAAAAAGGTAAGCATGCTAGATCTGCAGTTGGAATGAATGCACTCCCTATGAATATGGTAGTAGAAATTGAAATGATTGTGGAGGTAGAAAATTAACAAAAAATAAAGAGTAATAGTCTATTTATATAAAGCCAAATACATGGAAATATATTATTAAGTTTTTTTGTAACAGTATCATGTATTGAAGTTTTAATTACAGAAGAAAAATAAAAAACCTCAGGCAAAAACAACAAAGGACCCACGATTTAACACAAGTCCTTGATTTTTATGCAGCGAGACCGGGATTTGAACCCAGTCCGCCAGAGGCGGATAGGATTCCTGTAGGGTAGATGACCACTACCAACTGATTGAATTCAAACTTACTGTCTAAGCGACTAAAATGCAGCAAAATGCTTTCGGGATAGGCGAATCTGCAGTAGATTTTTAGAATACCGACCTATTT
The DNA here is from genome assembly GCA_947472635.1 of Chitinophagaceae bacterium. The sequence continues at coordinate 2,892 of CANJDY010000255.1, read as the reverse complement.
TAAAACTCCCATTGGTTTTATAGCTTATTTTGCATCTTTCTGCGTAGGGAAAATTAAAAAATCTACGGCCAAGAATGAAGTTTACTAAATTATTGTTTTGACACAAGTTTCCATCCATCAAATTTTAAAAGAAAATTGGGGCTACGATTCATTTCGGCCCTTACAGGAGGATATTATCAATAGTATTTTGGCAGGAAAAGATACGCTCGCTTTACTGCCCACGGGTGGGGGAAAATCCATTTGTTTTCAAGTGCCCGCCTTGGCTAAAGAAGGAATTTGTTTGGTTATCAGTCCGCTGATTGCACTAATGAAAGACCAGGTAGAAGGCTTGAAAAAAAAGGGAATTCTCGCACTGTCCATTTACTCCGGCATGAGTTTTTTGGAAGTAAAGAAAACTTTACAAAATGCAGCCCATGGGAACTATAAATTTCTGTACGTTTCGCCCGAAAGATTAGAAACCGATTTGTTTCTGGATTATTTACCTAGTATGAATATCAGCATGGTGGCGGTGGATGAAGCACATTGTATTTCGCAATGGGGCTATGATTTCAGACCTCCTTATTTACGCATCGCCAGTATAAGAGATCAACTGCCTAATGTACCCATACTAGCACTAACTGCCTCAGCAACTAAATCTGTGCAAAATGATATTTGCGAAAAACTGCTTTTCAAAAAAAACCAACAACAATTTCAGCAATCTTTTGAAAGAGCCAATCTTTCCTACAGTGTTTTTAATGTAGTATCCAAACAAAATAAACTATTAGAGATTGTTAACAATGTAAAAGGCAGCGGAATTGTGTATTGCAAAAGCCGCAAACAAACCAAAGACATTGCCGAACTGCTCACGCAAAATAATATCAACGCCGATTTTTACCATGCCGGCTTGAGCAATGAAGAAAGAAATAAGCGACAAGAAAATTGGATCAATAATATCACCCGGATTATTGTCTGTACCAATGCTTTTGGCATGGGCATCGATAAGCCCGATGTAAGATTGGTCATCCATTATGGTGTGCCAGATTGCCTCGAAAATTATTACCAAGAAGCTGGAAGGGCAGGCCGAGATAGGAAAAGGGCCTACGCTGTACTGCTCTACAATGACCGGGAAGTAGCCGATTTGCAATTACAAAGTGACATTCGGTATCCGGATAAAGCAACCATTAAACAGGTGTATATCGCCATCATGAATTACCTGCAAGTAGCCGCAGGTACAGGTGAAGGTAACAGCTTCGACTTTGATATGGCCAGTTTTTCAGCAGCCTTTACAATTAATATTCTTACCGCTACCTATGCCATTAAAACCCTAGAGCAGGAGGAAATACTGAGGTTCAATGAAGTTTTTTTCAAACCTTCTACCCTTTCATTTAACACCGACAGACAGCAGTTAGAAGACTTTGAAAAACAATTTCCTCTATTTGAAAACCTAATCAAGGGATTGCTTCGCAGCTATGAGGGAATTTTTGATTACCCTACCAACATTTATGAAACGGAGCTAGCCCATTTTGTGAAAAAGAACCCGAATGAAATAAAGCGGGACTTACAACAATTACAACAATATGGTATTGTAACCTATGATGCACAAAAGGATTCGCCCCAAATTAGTTTAGTAATCAACAGGATGTATGCCGATAGCTTTTTAATTAATTTGGACAACTATATTGAAAGAAAGAAAAATTTTGAGAGTAGAATAAAAGCGATTGCTGAATTTATTAAGAACACTATTTCCTGCAGAAGTCAAATCATTGGTAATTACTTCAATGACCTAGCCATAAAACCCTGTGGCATCTGTGATAACTGTATCAACCTGAAATCGCTGCGCATTAGTAAGGAAGAGTTTGAGCAAATTACCCAGTATATTTTTGAGTGGACAAAAAAACAGTCAACTGGTATAAAAGAATTATTAGCAAGTAGTAAACAATTTAAAAAAGAAAAAATATGGAAGGTGATAGATTACCTTCAGTCAGAAGCTAAGATAACCGTTAGCAGGGAAGGAAATATTAGTTCAACTAGTCGGTGAGTCACCGGGGGCGGTGAGTCACCGACTAGGGTGAGTCACCAGTCATTTTTAAAATAAAAAAAGGGACCAAGATAGAAATCTAGTCCCGCTTTAAAATCCAATATCCTATGAAAAACCGATACGAAGATAAAGTCTCATTCAAATAAATGCAAGCTTTTTGTATTATTTTTTATTAATATATGTTAATTGCAAGTTGATAGCTCTATAAGTAATTGATTATCTACTTGTTATACTATAAATTATTTTTTTATTCTTAGCTGCTGATTTTTAAAAGCATAACTCGCACCCTGGTACCAAGCTATTGCTTCATTGGTAAGACTATCTGACCCAGGCACTTCAACAGCAACCCCTGTCTCAAAATCAGGCTGATAAGTGGCGATTTTTTTCTGTGGAGAAAGTATCACCAACTGACCATTTCTTATATAGCCCAAATTTTGGTAGGTACTGATAAAAACGCGGTCGCGGGCAGTAGGGGTTTTATAAATATCAAACCCAAAAAACCGACTGGTATAGGGCATATTTAGCAAACCCAACAATGTAGGGGCAAGATCAATTTGGCTAGTAAGCCTTTTTTCAATGGTAGGCTTAATTAGTTTGGGGGCATAGATAAAGCAGGGTATGCGATATCGGTTCACAGGTAAATCGGTTTTGCCGGCACTACGGGAACAATGGTCCGCTACAATCACAAAAACCGTTTGATCAAACCAAGGTTTTTTAGCAGCGTCTCTCAGAAAAGCATGGATAGCATAATCAGTATACTTAACTCCCCCCGCAGCAGTTTGAGCAGCTGATGGAATATCAATCCTTCCATCGGGATAAGTGTAAGGCCGGTGGTTGCTGACAGTCATCATGTGATTAAAAAAAGGCCGCCCTTG
>CANJDY010000254.1 GCA_947472635.1 Chitinophagaceae bacterium | reverse complement strand
TTACCCACCGAACTATTGGTTATTTTATTCGTGTGACTGTCAAAAACAAGTTTAGTATTCAGTCTTTGTGCCAATACTCCAAGGGCCATCACCTGACTCAACGGGCCTGCTATATCAAAAGAAGAACGGCATTTCTCTTCACCTTTACAAGCTTTAAGGAAATTAGCGAAATGATTAGATGGACTCTCCGGTACTACTGGCAGCGAAGATGCCATATCCTTAGCTTTTTCGGAAGGAATAATTTCCAGTGCTGATCCGTGAGAACCACCTTTAAAAGTTAGGTCTTTACCATAGATAACTTTTCCTGGATACCTTTTGGTGTTATTACCTGCTGTCGGAGGTGGAATATTTTTAGCTCTTACTGGTTCACCATAAAATTCAGGCAGAGGAGGTTTATTGTTAAAACCGTCATACCAACTTAGTTCTAGCGCAGGCATATTATTTCGTTTTGGAAATTTAAATACCAAAGTTGAGCCTTGAGGAAATATCAGTGTACTATGTCCTTCCATATAAATTGGATCCACTTCGGTAGGTAATCCCAATTTTAAAAACTGATGGGCTGTATCAAAAATATGTGCGCCCCAATCTCCTAATGCACCATTACCAAACTCAAACCAAGATCTCCAATCTCCATTAATATATCCTTTGTTATAATCTTTAAACTGCGCAGTAGAAAGCCATTTATCCCAATCCAAGGTAGTAGGTATAGGCTGCGATGGAAGATAATCTGAAACTTTCATCCCATGCCAACGGCGTCCATTGTTCATGAAAGCGGTGATTTTTGTAACATCTTTTATAATGCCTGCTTCGGTCCATGACTTAAACTGAAAATAATTTTCTTCAGAATGCCCTTGATTTCCCATTTGGCAAGCAACTTTATGTTTTTTCTCTGCCTTCATCATTAAGGAGATTTCATGGAAACTATGAGCCATTGGTTTTTCCACATATACATGTTTACCCTGAGACATTCCCAACATCGTAACAGGAAAATGCGAGAAATCCGGAATACCAACTGAAATGGCATCAAACTGGTTACCCATTTTATCAAACATTTCCCGAAAATCCTGAAAGCGCCGAGCATTAGGGAATTTCTGCATATTTTCAAGGGTATGGGGAGCTCCCATATCCACATCACAAAGGGCTACAATATTGACTAAGCCGGTTTTATACAAAGAGTTGAGAAGTTCCCCTCCTCTATTGCCTATTCCACAACAGGCCAGATTGACCTTATCACTGGGTGCCACGTGACCGAAAGATTTACCCAACACATAGGATGGGATAATTGCACAACCAGCTACTGCAGCTAAAGCAGCAGAACTGGCTTTGATAAATTCTTTTCTTTTCATACAACATTGATTTAATAATGATTTTTAAAATTAACACAATCTTTAATAGTATCGATGATACTTTGTATTTGTTTTCATAAATACTTACAATAAGCCAACTACATCCTTACTATAAGCCTTTCATTTAAAGTCAGCGAGATTATTCAATATTCCGATTTGCTGATTTTTTTAGCAGTATATCCACTAAATTATTTGCTGCCTGGGTATTGTCAAAATCAGCTGGCAGCATCCAGTGACCGATGTATTCATTATATATCCAGGGATCACCTATTGCAAAAACATACCCTTTACCGTAAGTACATGCTGCCATCAACACCTTATTTTGCTCTGTAAAAACAGGGAAAGATTTTCCCGTGCAAAAAATGGAAGCCACTTCTTTTATATAAATTTTGTGAACATTAGTGAATAAGGGGATTTCTGGAAGGTTTGTAGAAGCTCCCATATTCCAATTTCTATTGGTTACCGGATGAATTTGGTCTTTATTAAATTGTATCCCAAATTTTCCGGCTAGGATATTAAATGAATCCAATTCTGCATTTTTGAAATCATTGGCCATTATCATTAAAACACCTCCTTTATAAACCCATTTAGCTATTTCATCCGCTGTATTCTTGGTCATAAAATTAGGATTTTTCGACTCCTCCTTAGTATCTGCATCAACAATAATATACACGCTAGCATCTTTTAAATTCTTTGCTGTAGGGGATGATTTAAGGGTTTGAATATCCGCACCTTTAGTCTTGAAAATTTCTCCCAATTGAGAAAATCCACTCATGGCTGTATCGGTCCATAAATAATGAAAGGGTAAACCAGTTTTAGAATGTACTTCATTATTGAAATAATTATCTAACAATACCTGCTTTTGTCTATACTTTTCAATGATGGGTTTTCCAATTTCAACACCATCCACATTGAATAAAAAATGATTAGGTAGCATCGTTGGATTATAATATTGTAATCTTTGCTCATGGATAAGATCTGCTTTCACCCCTAATTTTCCAGCTAACGTATTTACCGATATATCAACTATTCCATTCTGCTCCTTTACAACTACCGCTGCCTTTAGAATAGATTCTTTGAATTTTAAAAAATCTGCAGTACTCTTAATACCTTCTGTTGTCTTCCACCACATAGCAATTCTACCATTTCCATTGTTGGGATGCTTCAGTGTAAAGCGGATGGCCTTATTTTGTTTTATTGAAAAAGAGGAACGAGTGGACAAATACTGGAAACCATCATTGAATAAGTAAGCGGATTCGGTTTTATCAGCATTGTCCCATAAAATCCGAAAAGCAACTCCCACATCTTCAAATCGGGCAATAAATGTATTGGTTGAATCAAAAGCAATTTTGTCGCCGTTGTTGGGTACATCTATTTTTTTATTACCCAACCATATTTCATCAAAATTATTGGGAAGAATAACGGTTGAATTCAAATAATCCTTGATGCAATTGTGATCTTTTTTACCATCAACTAGCATTACAAACTCTCCTTTATTTTGAGCAACTTGAATAAATGGCATCAAATGTCTTGTTTTAGCCCATCCCCCGTTGGCAGGATAATTGGCAGGCATTAAATACTTCAATTTTGCACCTTTCCCTTCAGCACCCCAGGTTCCATAAGGGTCATCTCTGCCTTCCATGACATAAGTAATATTAGGCATTTCAGGTATGGTAGGACTACTAAGATAAATTGCAAAAGATTTATCATCGGGACTATAAGCCTGGTTAGATGAGGCAATGGAAACTTTTTTTCCTACAAAATCACAAGAATAACTATAATCCAAGCTATCCCAGCGTTGTACTATAAATCTATTATTTCGTTTCATAAGCCCCTTTTGAAATGGAGTAAGGCCAAATTCTCTTAGTGCAGAATAACAAACTTGCCTAAACAATTCATTGTTGTTGTCTTTACCTCCCAACAGCGGATTAAAATAATTCTCCAACAAATCGCGACTAAATACTCTGTTGTAATCACGGCTATGTGCACCCGCAAGAATGCCAGCACTAGGATTATAATGCGAACATAAATCAGTTATTAAAAATTCAAGTGCAACTGAAGCCTTTTTTTTAATGTCCGCATCATTGATGTACTTGTGAAGTAATAGCAAAGATTCAATGGCCACCCCTGCATAAGTAGGACTATCATATTCACGGTTACCATTACGGGCAATTTGATTGAGCCAGCTATTAAAACATTGCCTGCCTTCCTCTAAAACAGCCGGTTGATTATAGACTTGCCCTATAGACACAAGATTCCAGATTTTCATCAAATAAATGTTCGTATAAGAAACCCTTACGAACTGATTTCGAGCCCCTTTTATTCCTAATGAAAAAATTTCACTTAGTGTTTTATTGGCTTCTGCAGATAGTCGATCGTTAAATAATATTTTAATAAGGATGGCAGATTGCATACAAAACTCAACATTATTGCCATCACCGATATCGTTACCAGTTTCATTCCAACCCCAAAAAATATTGCCATAGCTTTTACCTGCTGTAGGATCGTCAATCATCCTTGTTTGCACTTTTTTTAGCACCGCCACTACTTGTTCATCTTTAAGAAACCTTGTATCCAATGCATCTAATAAAAATGTAAAACAACTGCGGACACCTATTAGTGGCGGATTTTTCTGAAACGCATCCCACTGATTTTTTAAATTGACCAATCTTTCTGAAGGATTAGGCACTGCAGGAATTATCAAGGATTGACTGCTTTGAGCATTGCCCAAATAATGAACGGCAAAAAATAATGTAGAAAAAAATATTTTTTTCATTTTTGGTTTATGAAATGATAGAAAAAAAAATTAATTATTTTATAAATTGATGAGCAAAGTAAATATACTTATCCCAATCATATGCTAGAATATCGTGTTTTCCGTTTCTAATATGATAAGATACTTGGCCAACAATGGGATCTTCTAACTTAGGAAAAATAGTAGTTTCAATGCCTTTTAATCCATAAAGTTTATACACATCCGTTGCGTAAAAAGCAGACAAATATTCACTCTTAGGGTCTGCCCACTGATCTTCGGATGCACTGGCAACATATAATGGACGAGGTGCCACCATAGCAAGTACCATATGCTGGTCGAAAGGTAAAGTTGATTCATGATCGCTATATTTCTTGAAATTACCACAAGTCCATCGCGGAAAACGAGCATTCACTTTTGTAATGGTTTCACCTGCTTTGCCTCTTGAAATAGACGCACCACAGCAACCAGAACAACTAGAAATAACACCTGCAAAACGTTGATCTAATGCCCCTGCCCACAAAGCAGCCTTACCCAATCGGGAGTGTC
>CANJDY010000253.1 GCA_947472635.1 Chitinophagaceae bacterium | reverse complement strand
TTACCAGCCTTACAGTTACTGAATCCAAGGTATGGTTATGCATCGGCAACGATACAATGTGAACATTACCGAATGTTGAACCTACACCACTGTCAAAAAAAACAATTCCCTTATTCTTATCCATACTAAAAACTGATGGAACAATATAATTTCCAACAAGATCGAAACTGATTTTGTTTTTAGTAACCAGCCTTACATTTCGATAGATACCGCTACCGGTATACCACCTTGAATTGGGTTGTTGTGAATTATCTACTTTAACAGCAATAATATTTCGCACTGTTCCAAATTTAATATAGGGAGTCAGGTCATATTGAAATGAGATATACCCATTGGGCCGCTTTCCCAAATAATGCCCATTGATCCACACTTCGCTATTGCGATAAATTCCATCAAACTCAATAGTAATATTTTTATCCTTTGTTGAGGATGGTAATGTAAATGATTTTCTATACCAGCCGATGCCACCAGGTAATGCTCCACCTTGTGTGGTAGCAGCAGCCTTTTGGTCAAAAGGAAGTTCAATACTCCAATCATGCGGCAGGGTTACTGATTTCCAGTCTGCATCGGCAAACCCATCCTTACAAGCCGTACTATCATTTCCTAAATAAAATTTCCAGCCTGCATTAAAATTAATTACAGAACCTGTCTGTGCAATTAGAATTTTACCCAACAACAGGATAGCAACAAGCAGCGTATTTTTTTTCATTTTTACCACAATTGATGAACTGATTTTTTAATATACTTTTCATAAATCTCCTGCACGCCTTGCAGTTGTATATTCGTAAAGCCCGCAACAGACAATGCACTGATATTGGAATCAACCTGGCTATTACTCGACGCACCTGGAATGATGCAACTAACTGCATCAAACTGTAAAATCCATTTAAGTGCGATGGGGGCAAGATTTTCCTGTCCGGGAAATAACTGCTTCAACGCTTCCACAGCTTCCAACCCTGTTTCATAGTCAATGCCTGAAAAAGTTTCCCCTTTATCAAATGCATCACCAGCACGGTTAAACTGACGGTGATCACCTGATGTAAAGGTAGAACTGGAATTAAATTTACCCGTCAATAATCCACTAGCCAAAGGCACCCTCACAATAATTCCTATATCTTTTTTCTTTGCTTCTCTAAAAAATAATTCAGCAGGTCGTTGCCTAAACATATTGAAAATAATTTGGACCGTTGTTACATTTTCAAATTCAATTACCTTTACCGCCTCTTCAACTTTTTCGACACTTACCCCCATGTGCTGGATCTTCCCTTCTCTTTTTAATTGGTCAAACAATTCAAAAATTTCGGGACGATAATAAACAGCAGGTGGTGGACAATGCAATTGTAGTAGGTCGATTGTTTCCAAGCCCAAATTTGTAAGACTATTTTCCACAAATTTTCTTAACGCCGGTACTTGGTAAGCTTCACTTACATGCGGATGCAATTGCCTTCCACACTTGGTAGCAACATAAATTTTTTCGCTGCGACTACGCACCAATCGGCCTACCGCCTTTTCACTTTCTCCATCTCCATATACATCTGCAGTATCAATAAAATTAACGCCTGCATCCACTGCAGCACTCAAAATACTGTCTGCATTGGAATGACTGAAATTTGCTCCCCACTTACCCCCAACCTGCCAGGTACCAATACTTATAGCGGAAACTGACAGTCCTGTTTTTCCTAATTTCCTATACTCCATATTACTTAATTATTTACAAAATTCAATTTACTTTTTCCTAAATCCTTAGAAGTGGCTACGGCAATACCACGTTGATTTTTTTTATTCACCGCACAGTAAAAATGATATACAATTCCTTGGTACTTTAAAACAAAGGACTTGTGTGCAAATTGCTCATCGAAAGTTTGGGAAGACTCAATCAAGTTATTCCCTGTCCAGTCGGTCCAATTTACTAAATCATAAGAAACCGCGAACCGATTAAAAGCTCCCTTACGATCCTGCCAGAATGCACCAAAATAAAACATGATCCAAAGATTTCCCATTTTTTGAATAACTGGGTCGCCAGTAATTCCCGCCGAGTGATGCACCACCGGCTCATTTAGAAAACGGGTCCAATGGATCATATCATTGGATACTGCCATTCCAATTCTTTCAAACCACCTGGTTTTTTTGTTATCTTTTGCAGAATCTCCATTCGCATTGTAATACATCACAAATGGATACCCCGTAGTAAGTTTTTTGTCCCAAATTACGGTGCTCTTAAACTGTTTCTTATTTTCCCACCACCTTACCAATTGGTCGGATGATGGTAAGATAGGTTGATCTAGCCGTTGCCATTCATGTGCGGTGGCAGGATATTTTTCAGTATAGGCCATCCCAATACTGAGTGGGCCAGATTCGTATCCCTTTTGATTTCCGCCAAAATAACTCATCCAATATTTCCCCCTGTATTTTTCCAACTGATAATTTCCACCCCATGCTGAATTGGTGAGTGCATTGTACCCTGCTTTTTGATTGGCATCCCAGATGGTAGAATCATCTGAAAAAGACATCAGACGCCCCTCCGTTTTCCAGTTCAACAAATCCTTGCTTTTAGCAAGCCAGGTTTCATATCCACGCCCATCAAATAGCAAGTAGGTCATGAACCACCAGGAGCCTTTTCTATACACAGTAGGACAATCCATTTTCAAAGAATCATTGGCGGGAACCAATACAAGTCCGTACTTAAAAGGGGTTTTCACTTCTTCGTATATCAATGCCATCGTATCTTTTGAAACCTGTGCAAAATTTTCAGCACGAAACAGGAAAGAAAACAACAAAAAAAATACTACCAATTTTAATTTCATGCTACTTAGCTTTTACTTACTTGCACTAAACCATCAAATGATGCCAAGCCAAACCAGCTGATAGCTGGGAATTTCCATCCGGGTGGCAGCTGTATAATCATATTCTTTTCAGATCCCCATTCAATGTGTATTTCTTCCCTTTCTGTGTGGGTAAATTAACCACATTGCCATTGTACCTAATGTTGCAATCTTTACCAGCCTTGGAAAGTATTTCCACCTCCACTAATTTCCCCTCTCGCCATTTTACATTCAACACAAAACCACCCCTAGCACAAAGCCCTTTTACGAGCCCATTGGGCAAGCCGTCGGGCAATGCCGGCAACAGATCAATGAATTTTGTTTGACTTTGAAGTAACATTTCAGCGATACCTGCAGCGCCACCAAAATTACCATCTATCTGAAAAGGAGGATGTGCATCAAATAAATTAGGATATGACCCCGCTCCATTTTTTTCTGCTGGACTAATGAGCAGTTTAATCATATTAAATGCATGATTACCGTCTTTGAATCTGGCCCACAAGTTTATTTTCCAGCCAAGACTCCAACCAGTAGCTGCATCGCCCCGATACAATAAAGATTGCCTTGCAGCCTTCATCAATTCTGGAGTTTCGTCCCAATTAATTTCATTTCCTGGATACTGGCCCCAAAGATGTGATACATGGCGATGTTTATTGGTGGTATCATCTATATCTTGTAACCACTCCTGCAACTGACCAAATTTACCAATTTTGTTGGGGGCGATTTGTTGGTATTTCTTCTCTAGATTTTCTCTTGCTATTTTATCTACATTAAGTAAACGACTGGCCTCAATAACATTTTTAAAAAGATTTCGAATGATTTGGTGATCCATTGTTGGACCGGCCACCAAACCTCCCTGCTCTGGAGAACAGGATGGACTACTGACGAGCCATCCAGTTACCGGATCTTTCACTAAAAAATGATCAAAAAAAGCTGCAGCTTCTTTCATAATAGGGTAAGCTTTGTTTCTTAGAAAAGCAATATCCTGTGTAAAAGAATAATGCTCCCATAAATGCTGTGTAAGCCAGGCCCCACCCGAAACCCAAATACCATGATTGGCTGCATTAATAGGTGCTGTACCTCGCCAAATATCGGTATTGTGATGCAGTACCCAGCCTGGTGCATTATAGTATGCTTTTGCAGTTTGCCTGCCAGATTGCCTTAACTCTTCGATCATATCAAAAAGCGGTGTGTGGGTGGGGGAAAGATTTAATAATTCCGCCGGCCAGTAGTTCATCTGTGCATTGATATTTGTAGTGTATTTGCCACCCCAGGGAGGTGTCAACAAGTCGTTCCAAATCCCTTGAAGATTAGCAGGCCGTGTGCCCGGTCTTGAACTTGAAATCAGCAGATAACGACCATACTGAAGGTATAAGGCAACAAACGAAGGATCTGAAGATGATGAGAACTGATCAATTCTTTCATCCGTTGGCAAATTTTCTTTTCCTGACTTACCCAAATCAATACTGAGTGTTGAAAAATACTGCTGGTATTCCTTATTATGAGTAGCCCTAATTTGAGCATATGATTTTCCAGCAATGGATTGTAGTGCTTTAGTACAAACTTCTACTGGATTGGCAGAAACATCCTTATAATTTTTATAATTCGTACCGGCTGCCAAATACAATGTTGCCTCATTTGCATTTTCAATCACCAACTTATTATCCACTACATTAATTTTACCACCGGTTACTACTACCTGCAAATAACTTTCTCCCCTCAATATGCCATTTCTCACTTTCACTGAAAGTGAAATTGTGTTGCTATTAATTTTTTTTACAGAAAAATTCCGGTGGGGACTGCTTACAGCTGCTTCAAAATTGACACT
>CANJDY010000252.1 GCA_947472635.1 Chitinophagaceae bacterium | reverse complement strand
AGGTGCTTTTTGCTGATTCATCTGCGGCGATGGCGAAATTGGTAGACGCACTACCTTGAGGTGGTAGCTCCCGAAAGGGCGTGGGAGTTCGAATCTCCTTTGCCGCACAACTGGAAGGTTCTCTAATGAGAGCCTTCTTCATTTCCAGTACAACTTGTAAACAAGTTTCTTTTAGTCATTGCCGTTATATTTTTGATGAACAATCGCTTTCATCTGACCAATTAAATAAAGCCTCCCCTCCACAACTTTCGATAGTTTTCCCTTCACTGATATTGGCATTTTTTGATGAACTACAAACTGCTATTTACAATAATGGCAAAATCCGGTTATATTTTGTTAAAATTGAATAGCACAAAAAATAAATCTTCCGTAACTTGGAGAAAATTTTTTACCACCAATGCTCCTTCGCTTTGCTATCTATAACAAGACCCTCTTGGTCATCAGCACCATGGTACTATTTACCTATGGGTTCATGGGCTGCGGGCAAAAGTTTTCTCCCCCACTTGCCGAAAAAGTAGATTTCAATTACGATATCCGCCCCATCTTGGTGCAAAAATGTTATCTCTGCCATGGTCCAGATCCTAGTAGCCGAAAAGGGAATCTGCGATTGGACACTTATGAAGGAGCCACAGCACTGACAAAAGAAGGAAACAAAGCGATTGACCCAATTCACTCCGAAAAAAGCATGCTGCTTTTCCGCATCAATCACAAGGACCCTGATATTATGATGCCTACGCCTGAGTCGAAGTTAAAATTGACGGACCGTGAAATTGCACTGATAAAAAAATGGATTGCTCAGGGTGCTGAGTGGAAACCCTATTGGGCATTTATACCCCCCAAGGAAACGCAGGCGGTTAAAGAATACTCGGGCAACCCCATCGATTATTTTATAGAAAAAAAATTGGATGAAAACAACCTCAACGCATCCAAAATAGCCGATAAAAACACCCTCATCCGGAGGCTTTCCTATGTCCTGACAGGACTGCCTCCAACAACAACAGCCATCCAAAATTTTTTAGACAACAAGGCTGATGATGCTTATCCCAAACTGGTAGACCAGTACCTTCAGTCGCCCCAGTTTGGTGAACGATGGGCAAGGCATTGGATGGATATGGTTAGATATGCCGAAACAAAAGGGCATGAATTTGATTTCACTATTTCTGGTGCTTGGAGATACCGCGACTACCTCATTCGCGCATTTAACAACGATATTCCTTATGACCAATTGGTGCGCGAACAGTTAGCTGGCGATTTGTTGGAAAACCCAAGGATAAACCCAACTGAAAAAATTAATGAATCCCAACTGGGAACCATTTTTTATACTATGGCCGAAGGTACCCATAGCCCGGTAGATATCCGAAAAGATGAAGCAGACCGAATTGACAATATGATTGATGTTACCGGAAAAACTTTTCAGGCACTAACCATTGCATGTGCCCGCTGTCATGACCACAAGTTTGATCCCATCAGCACCAAAGACTACTACTCTTTTTACGGACTAATGGAAGGAACTAGGTTTTCACCGATTGCAGCTAATTTTTTCGAAACATCCAAAAAAACACAGCAATTACAATCGCTCAATGACTCCATCCACAGTCAATTAATTACTTCTTGGCTGAAAAAACAATCCCCTGCCAATTCGCAAAAAGACAGGGTTGTACCTACTAATTTACTGGTGCATGCCAAGGTAGATTCCGTTTTGGGAAATTTCACGGAATTAGATTTAGATGGTTGGAAATCTGACGGACTGGCTTTTGGAAATAGTACCACCCTAGGTGATCCTGTTTTTAATGAACAGCATAAACTGATATCGCTGCAGGAAGGAAAAGCGTCGAGCCAAAAATTGGCAGGCGGTATTTATGGGGCGCTTCGTTCGCCTGACTTTACCATTAGCAAGAATTTTATTGGTGTTAAGGCTGCAGGAAAGAGGGCATCCATTAGGGTGGTCATCGATAATTTCCAACTCATCCAAGCACCCATTTATGGAGGAATTGACCAGCAGGTAGATACCTCCAATTTTATACATTTCACCTTTGATGTATCCCAATGGAAAGGCCATAATGCCTATATTGAAGTGCTGCCAGGGGTTTTTCAATCCCATGTTTTTAAAATGAAAAAAAATGGATTCATCGATGTTAAATATGCCATTGCTTTTGAAAAAAATTGGTTTGAACCTGCCGTTGCCAAATACACCCCCCATCAGCCAGTACAATCCGTAAGGGCAATGGCTGAGGGTAAACAAAATTCTGCCGATGTGCAATTGATTAATTCCATGATCCGTTCTAATCGTTTGGTCAGGCAGTTTCCCGAAATGGAACAAATGCTTCAAAAAAAATGTGACTTAGACCATTCCTTTACCGACTCTATCCAATTTTTTTACGGTGTTGCAGACGGCTTTGGAAAAAATAGTCCGGTTTTTATTCGCGGTAATTATGCGGAACTTTCTCCCCAGCCTGTAAACCGTTCTTTTTTACATGCCGTAAAAGTGTCGAACCCAGATTTAAATGTGAAAGGAAGTGGACGCATACAATTGGCTTCCGCTATTACAGATCCCAATAATCCCCTTACCTACCGAGTGATGGTCAACCGGATCTGGCACCATCTGTTTGGCAGAGGCATTGTTGAAACGGTGGATAATTTTGGCATGCAAGGAAAACTGCCTTCTCATCCAGAGTTGCTAGATCATCTAGCCATCCAGTTTCAGAAAGACCATTATTCCATCAAAAAAACTATACGGAATATTTTATTGTCAGACGCTTTCAAAAGATCGGTGGTACCCAATAACAAGGCTGCCAAAACAGACCCGACCAATATCATGCTTTCGCACTACCCTGTTCGAAGGCTCGAAGCCGAAGCAATTCGGGACGCCATGTTGGCTTCATCGGGCCAGTTAGACCAACAGATGTTCGGTGTGCCAGTACCAGTTCACATCACTTCATTTATGAATGGCCGTGGTAAACCAGCTAAATCCGGTCCACTCGATGGAGATAGAAGAAGAAGCATCTATATGGAAGTGCGAAGGAATTTCATGGATCCTTTGATGATGACATTCGATCGGCCAAATCCTTTTAACGCCTTTGGAAGAAGAACCGTTACCAATGTTCCCTCCCAATCACTCATTCTATTGAATGACCCATTTGTTATTCAACAAGCAGCAGCTATGGCAACCAATCTTTTGTCAAAAAAGATCAGTCTTGCCAATGAACGCATTGATTGGATCTATCAGCGAAGCCTTTCCAGAAATGCTACAGAGCAGGAAATAGATGACGCGGAAGAATTTATTTCGCAATTGAAAAACACCTATGCAAAGCATGGAATAAAAAGAAATATTGAATGGGTCATCTGGAAAGATTATATTCATTCCGTCTTTAACTTAAAAGAATTTATTTACTTAAATTAATATGGCAAAACATACATCTCCTATCCACCAACCGCTTTCCCGAAGGGAGATGTTAGGTATCTGCAAATGCGGCTTTGGTTCACTTGCAATGGTTAGTTTGTTCGGAAGCCTTTTGCCATCTTGTTCGGACTCTTCCGAGAAGGCAGCGCTGTTGGATTATTTGTCGCGCGGACCCAAGGCGCCTGGCTTTATACCAAGAGCTAAAAATATTATTTTTCTTTACATGGATGGAGGCGTATCCCAAGTAGATTCCTTTGACCCAAAACCCCGACTTGAAAAAGAAAACGGAGAAGACCCCAAGAGCAAGTTTAAAGTGGATGCAACTCAATTTGCAAATGTTGGTAAAATTTTAAAGAGCCCTTGGTCGTTTAAAAAATATGGTGAATCCGGCATGGAAGTGAGCGAACTATTCCCTCATATCGCTACCTGTGTGGATGATATGGCGCTGATTCGCTCGATGGTTTCTAATTTTCCCGAACATACCAACGCGAATTATTTTCTTCATACAGGCAGTGGTTTACAAGGACGCCCAAGTATGGGTGCCTGGATGAATTATGGACTGGGTAGCGAGAACA
Organism: Chitinophagaceae bacterium; assembly: GCA_947472635.1. The sequence goes on along the minus strand of CANJDY010000252.1, from coordinate 686 downwards.
ATACGCTTCCAGGTTATGTGGTGCTGGATGGCGGGCTAATTCCTCCTGGCGGACTAGACAATTTTAAAAATGGTTTTCTGCCTGCCACCTTTCAGGCATCCATTTTACGTGCAGGTGCAGAACCCATAGCGAATATCAAACCAATTGATTCCATTGCAGGAATACAAGATGAGAAATTGGCATTTTTGAAAAAAAGGGACAAGCACTTATTAAGCTCACTAGAAGGCGCAGACGAAATAGAATCGGCAATTAGCAATTATGAATTAGCGTATAAAATGCAATCCTCCATTCCGGAGCTCACAGAATTTAAATCCGAATCGGAGGCTACTAAAAAACTGTACGGACTAGATTCTCCTAATCCAAATACAAGAAATTATGCAGCCCAGTGTCTGCTTGCCAGAAGACTCGTAGAAAGAGGAGTAAGGTTTATTGAACTCACCTGCCCTTCGATTGGGGGCTTCGACCGCTGGGACCAGCATGCAAATTTAAAAATGGGTCACGAAGGCAATGCCCAGGCCATAGACCAACCTATTGCCGGTCTTTTAAAAGACCTTAAGATGCGCGGCCTACTGGAAGAAACGCTGGTGGTTTGGTCCGGAGAATTCGGACGAACGCCTTTTGCCCAGGGAGATGATGGACGTGATCACAATCCCTCCGCATTCAGCATGTGGATGGCTGGCGGCGGT
>CANJDY010000251.1 GCA_947472635.1 Chitinophagaceae bacterium | reverse complement strand
GTTACCCATGAGCCACCCGCATTCCATCCACTCGATGCTACCATACCCATTTTAATCCCTAAGCGTTTTCCTTCGGAGAGGGCGTGTTTGATAGATTCTACCGATTTATCCCCTAAAAACTGGGGGCCCATTCCGTAGGCTCCATTGGGATTATTAATGGCTGCCACGTCCCAAATTTCAGCTCTTCCCATCCCTTTATTCTTCATTTCCTGCAAGTCATAGGTAATGGAAGAGTTGGTAACATCTCCGTTTAACCAGCACCAAAATGCACCGGGTCTTGATGAATTAGGGGGCATGATAAATTCATCCGACAGTTTCTGAAAAGCATCTATTTTATTCCCTGTTTCCACATTTTGTACCGTTTTGATTGAGCAGCCGAACAGTAGCATACTCAAAACGATAAAATATATTTGCCTCATACTTTTTATGTTGATATTATTTTACAAAATGAGTAGCATCGTCCCATTCATCCGTTCTAAAAGAAGAGGCTGGTAAAAGATTGGAGTCATAAAGGGTTCCAATTACCCAGTTACGCCAGGCATATCTTACCGCCACAGGTTTAGGCACTTTATCACTGATTACAAACACATCTTTGAAATTCAAAATTGTAGCAGTAGCAGGATAAAAAACCTTGTCATCTCCTGCAATTTCAAATCCTTTTAACTCATCTTTTGAATACAGTCCAGTCAAAGTATTTTTAAATTTTAAATTTATTCCGCCATCTTTTACGCTTTGCGAATCAACAATAGGAGTAGCATAGCCCACCGTTTTATAACCATACGATAGGTTAAGTGCATTAAACAATAACCTATCAGCCACTTCTTTTTTCTTTGGCGGATGAATACTATTTTCATCTCCAATATCCATCGTAATGGCGATACCTGAATTTGGAATCAAATCCAAACATTGTAATTGTGCTTCCCGCATAAAGGCAGTATTATCATTAATTTTGAAAGCATTGTTATTGCTATACTGAAAGGGAGCAATTTGCACATAATAAAACGGAAAATCCCCTATTCCCCAAAGTGTTCTCCAATCCTTTACCATTGAAGGGAAAAGCTTTTTATAGTTTTTCGGCTGACTGCTATTTCCCTCCCCCTGGTACCATAACACCCCTTTTATTGTGTAAGGAATTAATGGATGAATCATCGCATTAAAAAGGGCCGTTTGCACCCTATTGGCCCTTTTTAAATTTGCGTCTTCGATATTTATTTTTTGATAGCCACTCAATACTTCTTTGCTCATCCATGCCTCTACTAAGCTGCCCCCCCAGGAGCTATGAATGATTCCCACCGGCACGTCTAAAATTTCCTGTAATTGCTTCCCAAAAAAATAGCCAATGGCACTAAATTCTGCTGCACTCTCCGGCGATGCCTGTTGCCAGGCTATGTACTTTTCCACATCTTTTAATGGAGTCTTTGCTCCAACTTCTTCAACTGTAAATAGCCTTACATTCGGATTACTGGACTTTGCTATAGCCATATCGGAACCAAATACGGGTTGCCCAATCCACCCCTTTAGAGGAAGCGACATATTAGATTGACCCGAACATAACCACACCTCACCAAACAAGATATTCCCCAAGGTTATAGTTGAATTTTTACTTTTTAGTTGAATGATTTGAGGCGCTTTACTATTGGTCGTTTTCACCTCTATGCGCCAGCTGCCTTCCTTGTTAGCTGCCAAATTTATTACCGACTTCAACCAGGTGGCCTTAATAGAAATTTTCTCACCAGCATCGGCCCAGCCCCATAGCACAACAGTTGTATTGCGCTGCAAAACCATATTGGAAGATACGATGGCCGGAAGTTTTATTGCTGAATAACCGGATTGCACAAATAGCAATAGGAATGCTACTGTCAAGGAATACAATGTTGATTTTTTCATTTTATTTACATTATTTAAATTTTAAAGACATCATTTGCCAATCCTGCCAGGAAAATCAAGGCAATTCCCTCACTCGCAACTTCCTAAACTGTATTGGTGAACCTTCGCTTTCCAAACACAAATACCCTTTTCGGGGCTCGATGGAAGTTCCCCCAGAAACTTCTTCGCCATTTACCCAAAGGCGCAATTCACCATTAATGGCACGGATGTAGTATTGATTCCATTCACCATGTCCTTTGGCGAGGTTCTTACGGGGAAAGCTTCTGCTGCCATCTGGTGACAAGGGTGGGAATGGCGTCATCTTCACCCTTACTGGAAATACATCCCCATTTGTACCAAACCAATCAGTCTTGACACCCTTGGCTTTCATCAAGTCGGTGTAGCCATGATCCAGTATCTGAACCTCTATGCCATCGGGCAGTCCAGGTTTACCAGCGGCGGTGAGTTTCTCAACAGATAGTGGTGTAGTCCATACAAATACACCAGAGTTGCCAGCGGGCTTCTCGTGCATCCACTCTACAACCATTTCGAAGTTGCCGAACTCCTTCTTGGTTCGTTGCACACTGATTGGCTGGCCAGAACAATGCAGTACGCCATCAGTCCAAGACCAAGTATTGTCATCACTGTTCACCTGTGTGAAGTCGGCTGCGGTAAGGTTGAACCAGCCAGGGGATTCGTCATCGATGAAGGCATGTACAGTAGCAGCAGCTCTTATAGGCACTGTCTGAGATTTAGGATCGCCTACATCCACTAATGCAGCCGTTTTTGAATCAACCGGAAGCAATTCAGGGTATCTACGCTTTATGATTGCTAGGTCTTCAGTATTGAGTTGTCCGATATCAATAGGCTTATCCTGAGGACGTAATCCCTTTTGGTTAATCCGGTTAAATAGACTCCAATTTCTTGTATTCTGACCAGGCTTAGGGTCTTCTGGTTCCTGAGCCTTGAGGTCATAACGCGTGAAATCGATTAGTTTTTCGGGGGTGTTGGCTTTCCAATCTCTTAAAAAAGCGAGTCGGAAATCTTTGTTCATAAACCATCTAATTTCATTCTCAGGTTCAGATCCACAAACACCGGATCCTCGCTGAACAAATCGATAGTTGATACTATCATTGTTTTTAAACTGATTGCGCCAAAGCATTCCAAACTCACCATGGGTGATGCATTTCGCTTCGGGCCAGCGTCTGCGTATTTCTTTCAGCCATATTTCAAGGCCATCGAGCCCATTGTGGCGATGGTGATCTTTTTCTTCCAAATCGACTAAGCTAAGTTCCCAAATACAGGTAACCCAAGCAAATTTGTTCAACGCAAATCCGGTATCAAAATGCGCGGAAGTAGTTGCGAGAATTTCTTTGGTTCCCAGCTCAGTACCCTGACGCAGTATCGTCTCAATTGGACCAACACCTTGCCTGCTACCACAACGTACTCCGTTGATAAATCGGGGTACAGGATATCTGCCGTTAAGGAAATCAACAGTCCAGCCATCGAGGTTTACGCAATCAATCAAGTCCTCTTTTCCCTGGGCTGGTTTACAGAAATGTTCACGCGATGGGTAATATGGATAGGAAATCGAACCTTCACCATCTCCATTATCGACCGCATACTGGCTCCAAATATTACCTTGGCAAACGTGAATACCTTCTTCTTCGGCAAGGAACCGTAGGTTTTCTGCAGAGAGAAAACCTGCAACAACACTTTGAGGGCGATATCCCCCACCAACCAATTCCGAAACCATCTTCAACCCCTCGTGCAAATCGCGGTTAACCTGCTCTCGTGAGTTATACATGTTAGCAAAATATCCACCTGGTAGAAAAGTAATCTCATCATCATATTTTTCATGATAGAAAACAACCAACTTTTTTATATCCAAGTAGTTGGGCCGCTGATCCTTCAGTGCTAGCCAGCTGAATGTCCAAGTAATGCGAGCACCCGGCCAATTCTTTTCGATGGTTTCACGAAACTTACGTGCTCCCTCCGGAGAGTGAATACCCGATTCATCAACGCCAGAATTTTTATCGCGTGAAGTTTCAATCTGGTTCACCCGGACAACGGTGCTGAATGTAAAAAAACGGTTGCCCATTAATGTAAGACTTGGATCTTTTAATACTTGAGAAGTAGCTTTAGGTTTTTCGGGGTAAACAGCTTTAACAATTTCTACTAACAATTTTTTCCCTTCATTGATTACATCACCAGCTGAATTTTTGATAAGGGTTTTGGTATTAATTAAACTCATAAAACTACTAAGTCTATCCTTTAATACCGCCGCTTGCTTTGATGGATTTTCTGCCAATTCTTTACGCAATATGCTTATCTTTTCATAATCTTGAATACCTTCCCTAAGTCTTTCAAATCGTATAGAACTTTGGGCATTGGGATAAACAAAATAGGTATCACCGCTTGGCCAACGAATGAACCTAGAATCTAACAAAGGATTTTCAGGCCAACTATTATATGCCCACCGCAAAAATCCATCAAATCCCATTGCAGATGCAAACCATCCCTCATAACATGATTCAGCAGAAGGGGAAAAAGTGAAATTATTGGGTTTGGGTATTCCGCAGGCAACATAATACGTTGTTTTCAAACCTAACCGTCTTCTAGCCTCAATAATATTACCCGAAATTGAATCGACATGTCTCCAATTGGAGCAGAAATCATAAATGGCTGAATTTATTTTACCATAATAGAAACCAGCCATCGAAATTTTTAATTCAGGAGCTGCTTGCTTCAAAAATTTAAACATCTTTTCCATTTCTTCTTCTTCTCGTTCATCAAGGGC
>CANJDY010000250.1 GCA_947472635.1 Chitinophagaceae bacterium | reverse complement strand
AAGGAAAGTGTACCACTGACCATATCAGTATGGCAGGCCCTTGGCTTAAGTTTAGGGGGCATTTGGATAATATCAGCAACAATATGCTGATTGGTGCCATCAACTTTTTTAATGAAAAAACCGACCTTGTTAAAAATCAGCTAACAGGTGAGTACGGTACCGTGCCTACTACTCAAAGAGCATACAAAGCTCAGGGAATTGGCTCCATCGTTGTAGGTGACGAAAACTACGGAGAAGGGTCCTCAAGAGAACATGCTGCCATGGAACCACGCCACCTAGGTGTTCGGGCAGTATTGGTAAAATCATTTGCCCGTATCCACGAAACCAATTTAAAAAAACAAGGTATGCTGGGACTTACCTTCGAAAATAAGGAAGACTACAATGCAATACAGGAAGATGACACCATTGACATCATCGGGTTGGAAACGTTTTCCGCCAATAAACCTTTGCAATTAATGTTGCACCATGCAGATGGAACAAACCAAACCATCCAGGTAAACCACACTTACAATGAACAACAAATTGAGTGGTTTAAAGCGGGTGGCGCATTGAATATCATCCGGAAGGAATTTGCCGCAAGCAAATAACAATCCATTGAATAATAAACGGCGAAACTCAATCAGGGTTTCGCCTTTTATTTGAACTTCCTTTACATTATAAAAAACAAATTGTTCATGTAACGATTTTTTAAAACGCAGTCAGGTTACATTGAATTGCAATATTTTTGTGACCGGAAAGTTGGATGACTTATTTAATATGACTGCTCAATTCCAACGGACTTATTTGTTTAAAATTTCATCCCTACAATTTTCTCTCAGCTCCAGTTGATCAAAAATTATGACACAAATTAAAACAGCCATTCTTTCGTTCGGCATGTCCGGCAAATTATTTCATGCGCCATTTATACAAATACACCCCGGCTTTCAACTCGCAGGGTCATGGGAAAGAAGCAAGAAAATTATTGGCGATTTTTATCCAGGAGTCCACTCCTACCCTTCATTGGAAGCCATCCTAGAAGACGAATCGATTGAACTGGTAGTGGTGAATACGCCTACTGCCACCCATTATGAGTATGCAAAAAAAACTTTACTAGCTGGAAAACACGTGGTAGTAGAAAAAGCTTTTACAACAACCGTTGCAGAGGCAGTAGAGCTAAAAGAGATTGCTAAGAAGGTAAATAAAAAAATATCCGTTTATCAAAACAGGCGCTATGATGGTGATTTTAAAACAGTAAAAAAAATACTTACAGAAGGCTGGCTCGGTAAAATTGTAGAAGCAGAAATTCACTATGATCGGTACAAGCCCCTACTTAATCCAAAGCCCCACAAAGAAATCAAAAGTGCTGGATCAGGATTACTGAAAGATCTTGGGCCCCATGTCATTGATAGTGCTATTTGCTTATTTGGCTTTCCACAGGCGGTTTTTGCAGACATCCGAATTACCCGACCCGATTCGGTGGTGGATGATTGGTTTGATTTGCGACTATATTACCCTGATTGCAGCGTGCGACTAAAAAGTGGGGTATTTGTAAGAGAGCCCCTTGCCAGTTTTGTAATCCATGGAACAAAAGGATCTTTTTTAAAAAACAGAACCGATGTGCAAGAAGCCGATTTATTGGCCGGTAAAAAACCCAATACCACCGACTGGGGAACAGAACCAGCATCGGAACATGGATTATTACATACCGAAAAAAATGGGCAAATTATTCGGGAGCGGGTACGCTCCCTGCAAGGCAATTATTATGACTACTACGATGGGGTATACAAAGCCTTAACAAGTAATCAACCCATGCCGGTAACAGTTGATGAAGGCATCAGCATCATGCGTATTATTGAGGCCGCACTACAAAGTCACCAAGATAAGAAAGTGATTGAATTGTGAATGGGCAATGGTGAATGGGCAATGGTGAATGGTGAATGGTGAAAGTTCGGCCAGCTTGCTGCTTCTTAACGATTATGCTAATTCATCCAGCACACTATCAGTTATCAACTATCCGTTATCAATTTCACCATTCACCTTTCCCCGGCGTCTAACCATATTTTAATGCCGTTGTTGGTCTTACTGACCAACAACCGAAGTTTGCAGTACGCCTACCCATTGATGAAATTACACTATTTCAACGCTTCGCATGTTGGTCAATAAGACCAACATGGGCTTAAGAAAAGAAAGTGATTGAATTGTGAATGGGCAATGGTGAATGGTTAATGGTCAATGGTCAATGGTGAATGGTGAATCGTGAAAGTTCGGCCAGCTTGCTGCTTCTTAACGATTATGCTAATTCATCCAGCACACTATCAGTTATCAACTACCCGTTATCAATTTCACCATTCACCTTTCCCCGGCGTCAAACCATATCTTGGTCTTATCATCCCAGTCGCCATTGTAATTAATAGTGAGCTCCTCTCCCTTTTCTATAATCCGTACTGTTTTTACAACAATGGTGTCCTCTTCGAAATTCATAAAATATTCGCAATTACTGCTATAGCTATGATTGTAAATCGGCACCAATCCCAATGCCATACAGCATTTATCTTTCTTAGTTCCCCATTCAAAAATATAATCGTGCAAGGCTGTTTTATCTAAATGAACCCGATCCTCACTACTCATAACAACCACGGGAGATAACTCCACTACTGTATCTGCAGCAATGGTTTCTGCTGTAAAAACACCTCTTCCCATCGAATCCGTTTGGTCAACATATAAATAAGGTTTTAGCATAACAGTATATTAAAAGTAAAAATTGTAATTTGCAAGATAGTTATTTTAGGGGCTAGGCTTGAAAGAAGCCCCAATCAATTTCGTACAGGCAAAGTTCGATAATCAATATACATGATTCGTTCGTTCTGGTTTATTATTTGGGAACTGCCCCCTTTAGCCGATTACCAATAAAAAAATTAAGATGGCGCTTGAATTAGAAGAAATAACACTGCAACAAAAATTTGAAGAGGCGATTGCTTCAGAAGATATATTACGAATTCAGGATTTTTTGAATGACCAAAATATTAGTGATGTGGCCAATCTTATTTATGAGAATGAAAATTATGAGAGCCAGATTATCAGCCACCTTTCGCTGCATCGTGCAGCCAGTGTTTTTAAAATATTGGAACTGCCTACCCAAAAAAAAATCATTAAAACCTTACCTCCTTTCAAAACAGCCGAGTTACTCAATGAGCTACCACCGGATGACCGAACTTCTTTTTTGAGTGAACTTCCAGGTAATGCAGTGCGGGAATTAGTAAAAACATTGAATCCGGAAGAAAGAAAGATTACCCTGTCATTGTTAGGATATCCAGAAGGAAGTGTAGGAAGGCTAATGACGCCCGACTACATTTATATTTACGAACATGATACGGTGGAAGATGTTTTAAATACCATACGGAAATATGCAAAAAACAGTGAAACCATTGATGTAATCTATGTAATCAATGAAAAAGGAGAATTGCTGGATGATATCCGCATCAAGGATTTTATCATGGCCAGTCCCGACAAGAGAGTGGATGAACTCATGGATGGAAGGTTTATTGCGCTTCATGCAGATGATGACCAGGAAGTAGCGAATGAAGCGTTTAAAATGAACAATCGGGTAGCCTTACCCGTTGTAAGCAAGAGCAATAAACTACTGGGTATTGTTACCATTGATGATGTGCTTTGGGTGGCCAATGAAGAATTTAGCGAGGACATGCAAAAAATGGGAGGTACCCAAGCGTTGGATGAACCCTACCTTGATATGCCCTTATTTAAATTATTTCGAAAAAGAGTGGGGTGGCTCACCGTTCTTTTTATAGGTGAAATGTTTACTGCAACGGCAATGGGCTTTTTTGAGGGTGAGATTCAAAAAGCCGTTGTGTTGGCATTATTTATTCCGCTAATTATTTCTAGCGGAGGCAATACCGGTTCACAAGCTTCCACTTTGATCATACAGGCAATGGCAGTAGGTGAAATCACCCTTGCTAACTGGTGGAGAGTAATGCGCAGAGAAATCATCCAGGGGCTTTTACTTGGTTCGGTACTAGGTGTTATTGGATTTACAAGGGTCGTGTTTTGGTCTAAGTTTTTACCAAATATTTATGGAACCCATTATTATCGGATAGGCTTTACCGTAGGCTTTTCGCTAATTGGAGTGGTACTTTGGGGCACCTTAACTGGTTCGATGCTGCCGCTCATCCTGAAAAGGCTCGGTGCCGATCCGGCAGTTAGTTCCGCCCCTTTTGTTGCCACCCTTGTTGACGTTACCGGATTGATTATTTACTTCTCAGTAGCCTATCTTTTTTTGCAGGGAATTCTTTTATAAAATCCAATTACCCTTTCGAACAATCGACTGTTTTTCACAAAATGGTTTTAAATGTAGGGCCTAGGGAATAAATTAGTTACTTGGCCTTATTTTTGCATACTGGCTGACTTAAAAGATTTAGTACCCTTTCAGTATGCATGCTTTCAAGCGTTTGTACCTCACCGAGAGGCTATAGCGCTTTGAAAACAGTTTCACTGAAGTAAAACAAAACACCCTCAGGGTGAACAAAACAACAATTTATGTGTGGAATAGTTGGATATACAGGACATAGGGAAGCTTACCCCGTAGTAATCAAAGGGCTAAAAAGGTTGGAATACAGAGGATACGACAGCACAGGGGTGGCCCTGCTTAACGGAGGGTTGAAAGTATATAAAAAGCAGGGAAGAGTAGCTGAACTCGAAGAATTT
>CANJDY010000249.1 GCA_947472635.1 Chitinophagaceae bacterium | reverse complement strand
GTTTTTGGATGTCGAAGTCCCCCTGCGTGCCAATGCTATAGCGGCTTGTGTAAGGATAACGGGATCCTTTTCATTGATTGTTTTGTCCTGCCATTCACTGAGCGGCTGTGCCTCGATGGCTATTCTTGCGGCATATCTAATAAACCGGTCACTGTCTTTTAAATAAGGCCAGGCAAAATCAACAGCACCAGTTGTAGCAACCCCGTGAAAGGTTTCCAATTTGCGGCGAGTCTTTTGCACTTCTGTCAATTCAGTTACCGCCAATTTTTCGTTGTTGCCGGTATTGTCACCGTAGTATACCCTGTAAAGGTCAGATTCCAACCTACGGCCACCGGTTAAGAAATACAAAGCCCCATCGGGCCCTACCACCCCATCAGTTAACGGTAATGGAGAACCTGAAATAAACTCTTCACCGGTAGTTTTATAAGAAGCCCCATCCACTTCGTTATGAATGGCATATATGATGCCGAAGCTCCAATCAAATGCAAATAAAGCGCGGCGGTATTTTTCTGGAAAATGGGCATTGACCCCACTGATTAAATTGGTGGGTGAACCCTGCCCAACATTGATCACCGGAGGTAGATTGTCGGGGTAAGCAGGCGACCATTTATCGGTACCTGGGCGCCAGCCAAATTCACCGCCACTGGTAACATGGCATACTCGGGTTGGACGGTACCAAGGTGTTCCAAAATCCCATTCCATATCCGAGTCGTAGGTAAACAAATCACCTTGGTCATTGAATGCTATATCAAAAGGATTGCGGAACCCCGAAGCAATCAATTCCCAATTGGTGCCAGTAGAATCTACATGGGCAATCCATCCTCCGTGGTGATATACCGTATTATCGTGACCGTTAGGATCTTTAATCAACGGAAAAAGATTGTCAATATTACCATCCGGAATATTCCGATAGCTATTCATAGCAGGAATTTTGGTAAAATTGCCTGCGATTACATAAATCGATTTTTTATCGGGAGACAATACCACGCTGTGCGGACCATGTTCCCCTCCTCCTTCCAGCACCTTTAGCAGCGTTACTTTATCAAACTGGTCATCGCCATTAGTATCTTGTAATCTGTACAAACCACTTTGCTTTTTAAAAGAGGTGTCTCCGTCATTATTGATCATCACATAGAGGCTATTGAAAGCCCATAATAGTCCGTGAGCATATCCGATACTTACCTTGTGATTGGCTGTATCCGCCGCTGCTGGATTATCATAAATATTGATCTTTTCTATGGAAGTTTTGCTAGTATCACCAATGGTTGGAACCTTTAAGCGGTACAATGCACCATATTGGTCAGAGGCAATGATACGCCCCTTGTCATCAAAGGTCATCGACACCCAGGAGCCTTCCCCATTTTCTGAAGGGCCATAAAGATGATCTGCATGAAAACCTTCTGGCAACTTAAGGTTGATAATTTTGGGATCTTTCGAATCTGCAGCTGCTGATTCCTTTTTGCTTGAACAGGAAATGCCTACAGATAGTAGCACTGCAAATAAAAACAATAACCTTGCGGAGTAATTTTTTTGATTCATGATAGCGGAGTATAATTTACTTAAAAAATGATTAAAAAGTTCCAGCCGAAATGAACGAAAAAAACAATTGCCCTGCTTTCGTTCTATAATAATTCTTTCCCCAACGCCCTCATCCGCCCTGTCGCCAAAATAATGTAAGGGGTTTATTCACTAGTCGATAATATTTGTGGATCGAAAAATAAGCTTTACCAATCAATTAAAAAAATAAGCTGCAATTGAAAATTTGTGGGTAAGTGAAAAAATGGATATTTCTATTGAATAGCCCGGCAGTATTTTTTTAAAATAATTGAAGATGAATAGAGCCCTTGTCAAAATAGACAATTGTTAGCACATTTACCAGCGAACTGATTTGAATTTCCATCCGGGATTTACTTTTTGCATCTCCACCTCATCATTTCGTTTGGTCAACCCACAGTCAAGATAGTTTTGGTGCAATTTGGCCAGCGCTACTCGGTCTAGTTCCACCCCCAAGCCCGGTCCTTTGGGCACTAGTACGGCACCTTCTTCAAATTGCATTCTACCACCGATGATTATTTCATCCGACTGCCATGGGTAATGGGTATCCAATGCATAGGGCATCTCAGGCAAAGCTGCACCCAGGTGCACCATTGCTGCCAACGAAATCCCCAAATGACTATTTGAATGCATAGATAATCCCCTTGAAAAAGTAGCACAGATTCCCGAAAGGGTAATCGATGAGCGCAAGCCTCCCCAAAAATGGTGATCGCTTAAAATGATATCTTCCGAACCAAGGATAATACTTTGTGGGATATCTTCAAATGAGGTGGTGCACATATTGGTGGCCAATGGTGTCTTCAACGCCTTTCGAACCAATGCCATATTTTGTTGCCCCCTAACGGGATCTTCGAGGTACTCCAATATTGGTTCCATCTCGCGACCGAATTGTATGGCGGTTTCTACTTCCCAAAGTGCATTGGGATCAATGCGCAAAGGAACTGATGGACCGAATGCATCCCTGAGGGCGATGATTGCATCTACTTCTTGCCTTGGTTCAAAAACGCCACCCTTGAGTTTGATTGATTGAAATCCAAATTCCTTGCACATAGCCTGTGCCTGTGCAACGATTTGTGCGGGAGTCAAAGCAGCTTGCTGTCTTGCCGCCGACCAACCCGAAGCAGCAGGGTCGGTGTTAAAACCAAAAGTTCCACCGGCACCTTCGTACTTATAAAATAAATAGGCAGAGAAAGGTACTCGATCGCGCATTTTTCCACCCAACAGATCTACTATCGGTCTGTTGGTTACCTTTCCAATGATGTCCATACAAGCCACTTCCACTGCGCTAAAAATATGAACTAGTTTTCGCTGGTCCCAAGGTGCTTCGCCTCTATCAGCAATATTATCCACCCCAAATTGATTCACTAATACCTGCTTGATTTCATTGAGCTGAAAAACATCTTTACCGATCAGCAAATCTCTGGATGCCGCCAAAGCTGCATCAATATCACTGGTTCCGGGTATTTCACTGATACCAGAAATATTATCTTCTGTTACAATTTCCAAAATGGTCCTAAGTGCATAAGGAGCATGTAATCCAGCAGCATTTAATAATGGGGGGTCAACAATAGCAATTGGAGTAATATGTATTTCCTTGATTTTTGGACCTGTTTGTGCGAGCATACGAATGAAATAATTGTAAAGTACGGTTGATTTTTATAAAACTTGTTGATGCATTCTATTATTACTAATTTTTACCCTGTTAAGTTATAGCAATGGAAAAAGCCTTACGCCAATCATGATTACTACCAATCCGGTAAGTCCCATCACAATCAACAAAGGGGTAATCGTTTTAAGCGCTTCTTTTTCTGTTAAATTACTGAGTTTGCAAACGGCCCAAAAACCCGGATCGTTCATCCACATTACTATTTTGGAACCACATCCAATGGCAAGACCAATGTACACAGGATGAAAGGGCAAATTGGCTGTGGCGGCCATACCCGAAAGTATGCCCGAGGCCGTGATCAAAGCAACCGTTGCGGAACCTTGTGCGGTTCTAACCAAGGCGGCTATAAAAAATGCCATCGGTATCAAGGCAAGTTGGTACTCTTTTGTCATACCCGCTATTTCAGTACTGATACCTGTTTGCTGCAACATTCCTCCAAATGCACCACCCGCTGCCGTAATCAAAATAATACCGCCTCCATTAGTTAATGCCGACTGGACAAAACTGTTGAGCCCCTCTTTTTTAAATTTTGAAATAAGCAGTAATGATGCGATTCCCCCTACAATCATGGCTACATTTTTATCTCCAAAAAATTTAACTCCTGCCAGTAATTGATTTACCCAGGTGAATGAAGTAAAAGCCTTGCCCGGTTGGGCCATACTGGTTAAAGCGGTATCGGTACAAATTAATAGTAGGGGTAGTAAAACAGGCAATAAGGAGATGCCTAAAGAAGGAAGGTTTTTATCCTCTTTGGAGGCAATCGACTGAAGATCTTCCAACCGCGCATCTACAGCATCCCGCAATTGAATGGGCCATTTTTTGTTGGCCCAAACAGCGAATAGATAACCTGCTGTAATGGTAAATAATCCTACGATAATTCCTGCTATCATCATTAGTCCAATGGGGATATGCATTTCGCCAATCAAAAATAAAGGGCCAGGTGCTGGCGGCACCAGTGAATTTGCCATGGCTGCACCCGCCATTATACACAACACCAGCAACAAGTAATTTTTTCCAAGTCGGAAGGTCATCGCTTTTGCCAGAGGGATCATTAAAAAAATGACGGTATCAAAAAACACTGGAATTCCTAAAAAAAAGCTGCTGATCAAAAAGGCAATAGGTGCCTTGTCGATTCCCGTAAATTTTAATAGCGATCGAATAATTTTTTCTGCTGCCCCCGATTCAAGCATACACTTTCCAATGATGGCAGCCATCGCAATCAGAATGCCAATCTTGGCACAGGTATTTCCAAATTCAGTGGCTACCCGTTCGCCGATACTCTTTTTACCCAATGCCTTAGCCAATTCTGGCGTAAGGCCCTTCGTCAACGCAAAATGTTCGATTGCGATGGAGGGGGTTAAAGCAGCTACCACTATCGCCCCAAAAAGCAAGGCTAAAAAGGGATGTAATTTTAAGCCGATGATCCCACCCACCACAATCAGTATACCGGCGGCTAAAATAATAATTGGTTCATTCATTCATCAGATTTTAAGCAAAGCGGAGATT
>CANJDY010000248.1 GCA_947472635.1 Chitinophagaceae bacterium | reverse complement strand
AGCTACCCGATATAGACAGGAATTTAACAGTGATATATTTATTGATATGGTTTGCTATCGTAAGCATGGGCATAATGAAGGCGATGAGCCAAAGTTTACGCAGCCTCAACTGTATGCCCTCATTGACAAACACCTCAATCCAAGGGAAGTATATACCCAGTACCTTATTGAAAATGGAGAGTCTGATGCAAAAGCATTGGCAAAAGAAATGGAACAGCAGTTTTTAGCTGACTTACAGGAAAGACTCGATGAGGTAAAACAAAACCCTTTGCCCTATACTTTTCAAAAGCCGGAGCTTTGGTGGAAAAATTTACGAAGGGCCGTTCCAGCAGATTTTGAATCTTCTCCAGCAACAGCAATCAGCCAACAAGATTTCACTTCCTTATTTGATGGATTAATGAAATGGCCGACCGATTTTAAACCACTCCGAAAGGTGGAAAAATTATTGCAGGATAAATTGAAATTGTATGCCGATCAAAATAAGGTGGATTGGGCTACCGGAGAGCTAATGGCATACGGAAGTCTGTTATTGGAAGGCAAAGATGTGCGCATGAGTGGGCAGGATGTAAAAAGAGGCACTTTCAGCCATCGGCATGCTGTTTTGTATGATGAGAATACCAATGCAGAATATAACCGCTTAAATCATTTTACCGAAACGCAGGCACCTTTTCGTATTTACAACTCTTTACTCAGCGAGTATGCAGTATTGGGTTTTGAGTATGGCTATTCGATGGCCAATCCAAATGCATTGGTGATTTGGGAAGCCCAGTTTGGCGATTTTTGTAATGGTGCCCAAACCATGATTGACCAATTTATTGCGGCCGCCGAAACCAAATGGCAACGAATGAATGGTGTGGTAATGCTGCTTCCACATGGATATGAGGGCCAAGGGCCTGAGCACAGCAGTGCTAGGATGGAACGTTTCTTGCAAATGTGTGCCGAGTCCAATATGGTGATTACCAATGTGACTACCGCTGCTAATTTTTTCCATGTGCTGCGTAGGCAGTTGGCATGGTCGTTTAGAAAACCGCTGATTAATTTTTCCCCTAAGGCGAATTTGCGCCATCCCGGTAGTTATAGCCTAGTAGCTGAATTTACTGAAGGAGGTTTTAAAGAAGTAATCGATGATGTATTTATCAAGGATGCGGCAGAAGTTAAAAAAGTAATCTTGTGTAGTGGAAAAATGTATTTTGATTTGGCAGAAAGACAACTGAAGGACAACAGAACAGATACTGCGCTGATAAGGTTGGAACAAATTCACCCGTTGCCACAAAATCAATTGGATGCATTCTATCAAAAATATAGTAAGGCCATTTGGTATTGGGTGCAAGAAGAGCCATTGAATATGGGGGCTGCAACTTTTTTACGCATGAATTTGAAAAACATAAATTTCATTATCATCAGCAGACCTTCCAGTGCTTCCACTGCAACTGGCTATGCTAAAATACATGCCAAAGAGCAATTGGAAATTATTGATAAAGCTTTTTCAATTTAACATTCGGCGAGGGGATATGCCCTAGCCTTCTCAATTAGAGCACCCAATTGAGTTTTAAAAAACAGCCCGTTAGTTAATTTTAATAAGGCGAATAATTTTGTTTTCTTTCGGGGTTTGAAGTTGGAGCAAATAGCTGCCGGCGGCATAGCTTTCCATATTTATTTTTTTGATATTGGCTCCTTTCAATAATTGTAGTTGTATCAGTTGTATTTTTTTTCCTGCTGCATCATAAATGGCGAGTATGCTATTCGCATCCTCCTCAAGGTCAATGGTAAGCTGTACAATATCTTTAATCGGATTTGGGTAAGCTAACATTGCTAGTCCTTTGAAAGTTAAACGAATGCTTTTTGTTTCGGAATAAACAAATCGCCCGTTTTTATCAATTTCTTTGATCCGGTAATAATATAATCCCGCAGAACTAATTGTTGCTAAGTTCAAATCTGCGGCATCATAACTATTACTGGAGTTGCCATTGTTTTTTGAGTTTACTATATTGATTTTTTTGAAGTCGATACTGTTTAAGCTTCTTTCAATTTCGTAGTGGTCCGTATACGCACTTTCTTTTTCCATTTGCCAACTGAGTGCTCCATTACCATTGATTGCCACTGCACTAAAGCCAGTAAATTTTGCTGGAGGAGTTTCCACCGCTTTAATGGTTTGCACATAGGAAATGCCACTATATCCATTCCCGTCATTATCGATTGAAGAGATGGAGGGTAGGCTATAAAACATGGCGGGTTCATCTACAATATCTGCACCATCCAAACTCAGTCCAAAAAATGCATTGGGATTGATATCGGTTCCCCCATTCGGCAAGTTGACCATCTTTACTTGCGAGGAGATTGCTGGAAATGATTTGAAATTAATTCTTGCAATGGAAGTAGAAGCGTTGGCAACAAAGTTGATCAATGACCCGGGGGATACCACCTCTCCAGTACCCAAAATACTATAAATATAGTGCATGATTCCACCGATCGATTGGTCGGCTACATCATAAGTGGTGTAGGATATAAATGGATTAGCCGAATTGTCAACACTGTTTATTTGTGGTTTAGCACCTGAACCAATGGGTATAGCAAGCGTTATAGTTAGATTGGATATTTTTCCACTAAATCCAGCAGCTGATTTTAATAGAATGGTAATGGCTGCAGCAGAATCAACCGGTTGGATGGAAGCCTGAAATGTTTGTGCAAATATTACTGAGGGTAGTAATAGGAGCAGGGGGTAGTGAAAATATTTTTTCATATTTTTTATATTATGATGTTCAATTGCAAGTAAACGCAATTGAACATCCATTGATGTAATTCGGTTGTAGATAGGAAATTGTAAGGCCTTCGGCCATGAATGATGAGACCTAATTCGGCAGTGCCTGCGATTTTACAGCGGATCTTGCATTTGACAGCGGGGTGGCAAGTAAGAAATCGATATCTGAATTAGGAGCACTCCACCTTACCTCTCTATTTAGATCAATGTCGCCTTCACTATAGCTATTTAATAAAATTTTTTCTGCATTTTTACCAAGCACGGTATTCAAAATATAATCCTTATCCGAGTAAGGGGCATTCCACCTAAGGTTACTATTGGAATTTGTATTTCCAGCATACAGTAAATTTTTTCCATTTTGATTGAAGTAATTAATTCCGGCAGTTCCCATGAGATTAGCTGAAGCCAAACTAGTAAAATCAAGTACTGGGCTATTTGCAATAGTTAACAATGACTGATTGAATACAGCAGGATTGGTGCACATGGCCAAATGATTACGGTGTTTGATGGCAACCGTATAATTTGCTTCGGGAATATTTTTAAAATACAAAGGACTTACTCCATCTACTTCGACTATATCACCATCCCTTTGAATCAAGGCTGATCGGGTTTGAATAATAGTATTTCCTGGGGTAATAGGGCTTCTTAATTCAATAAAGACCCAGTCTACAATATTGTTATCTGTGTTAATTTGGTCGATGAAAGGATTTGGAAAATCCTTCGATACAACGGTTTCACCTATAGGGTTATTGGTGTGACTAAAATTATAGGGTGCCATCCGATAGGGGTCCGTTGTAGGGATAATAGTAGAAGTTGGTAAATTTCCAGCTGAATTCGCTTCACTATTGCGCAATTGGTCATTCATCAGGTTAGAAGATGAATTGTAGGCTCCTTGAAGCATTGCTTTTGATTGTAATAAAACAAATTGGTTCATTCCATATAGGTCTTGTTTTACGCCCGCTATTAGCGGAATGGCAACCTTGTTTGGACTGCTATAGAGGTTGTTTCCCATTATCCAAGCACTGCCGTTCCAATAGATTGACTTTATGAAATCCCCCTGCCCGGTTATTTCAGTCGTTTCGGGAAGATATCCGCCTTCTGCTAAGATGCTGCCACCAGTAATACCATCATTGGTTAGGGTCCAATATTCATTCAGGTAATCTGTACTTTGGGGTGGTTTGTTTGGATGTTTACCCGAAATGGATCTAGCAGTTATAAAAGCGTTGGTAAAAACTGGGGCCCCTGTAATGTTTACTTGAATTGGTTCGTATTGGTTATTAGTTCCTACCGGTAGTAAATAGGAGCCAACCGCGGTAACCTCTTTTCGAAACACCCCTGTTCCATTGGTTTCAGCATATTTATTATCACCTGTAGTTTCTTCAGTGGTTCCTGTAGCGGTAAGGGTAAGGTTATTGTCGCCCAATATAATTTTACCATTGGTAAATGTAAGCTTCCCGGTAACGGTGGCATCTCCTGAAAGGGCAATATGAGCTGTGTTATCGATTTCAAGGTGTGGAATGGCAAAACCATTCATATTTATGTTTTGCAGGGAATCGCCTTTCATTGTAAATACCCCATCACCTGCTATATCGGAATTGCAGGTGACATTTCCCTTTAGTATAGCGGAGCCGCCGGATTGTATCACTAGCTGCGAATTATCAAAAAATAATTGCGCGGATGCGTCTTTAGTTACTGCCATACAAATTAATGTAAAAGCAATAGAAAGCTTTTTAAAATTCATGGTAGGTAGGGTTTGCGGATTACCTTACAATTTAATCATTTTTCAGCGATTATTTCACTATTTATTTATAGTCTTTGTGAGGGGATCAACCTATCTAGGCAGCAAACTCGAAAACACCCTGAATCTTTCTTAAAAACGATTTTATTAATACTTTATTTTAACCGAATTTCGCTGAAATATTCAATTACAATGGCAATAGAGATTAAAGTACCTTCCGTTGGGGAGAGTATTACAGAGGTT
>CANJDY010000247.1 GCA_947472635.1 Chitinophagaceae bacterium | reverse complement strand
CTATAAGTTTGAACAGATTTAAATAATTCATTACGAATCTCGCTACCCGCAATAACATTTAATTGGTGTTTTTGATTAAAGACTCTATCGTAATTCAATTGGTTACGTAACGTCCAACTGGTAGTTGTATTATTTTGGGTTGCGTATTGTCCTCCTTTAGCTGGCAAATAATAAGTTGGACTATTTCCAACAACTGTTGCGGCTTTGGTAAAATATACTAATTCATCTCTTACTTTGTAGGAATCTTGATTATAATATTCATAGTTCTCTAAAGACCCGCGCTGGTATTGCGCCCTACCTTCGTAGGTTAGTCCTTTAAATAATTTAACTGTCAAACCAGCATTGATTCTCGAAGTCATATTAATTTGATCATTCAAAGTTTTATCTGGCTCATTAAGTGGAATATAATCCAGATTTATTTTACTCCCAGTTTCCGATGTAGCTCTGAATTCTTCTAGTCTTTTTAAATAAGCTTGAGATAATGGATTGCCTGATAGATCTGCAAACATAGCATATGGCAAATAGTTATTGTTTCCATAAGGCAGACTAGTTAATAAATACTTAGACGTTTTTTCGTAAGACACATTTGTTAAAAGATCTAGTTTGACGCTGGGAGAAAAATTGAATATTTGCCTCAAATTCATTTGATAGCGATTGAGATTTGTTTTCGTGTCGCTCTTATCAAGTGTATAAGCTAAAGAACCATAGTAAGAATGAAAACTACTACCTCCCTCGAGTGTGATGCTATGATTGGATAACAATGATGGCTGGGTTAGATAATCATTGATTTGGTCACCGTTATTGTATTGAGCCAATGAATCAAATTTCGAATTGGCTGTGGCTTGTGTAATAAGGCCTCGAGCTAAATCATACTGAATTCTTTCGTGCGGTGCAACAATTGGGGTAGCCCCCACACTATTAATGGCATTTGCCCAAGGGTAATCCGTACTAGAAAAAACCTTCTTACTAGTAGTTAAAAAATCGCTTGTATTCATCATTTTATAATAATCTAGATCCGGTATTCCTTTCATAGATGTAAATCCATTGTATTTTACACGAACTTTTTGAGGCGTGTTTGTATTTTTTCCTTTTTTAGTGGTAATTACAATAACTCCATTTGCAGCTGCTGACCCCCAAATTGAAGAAGCCGTTGCATCCCGTAGAACACTGATATTTTCTACATCGTCTGGATTAATTAGAGATTTTACTGCATTATAATCGTTCATTGGAACCCCATCTACTACAATCAGTGGAGACCTTGCAGCTTGAATAGAGCTTAATCCCCTAATCAAAAATTTCTCATTCCCAGCTCCATAATTTACCGCGATACCAGGTACAAGTCCTTCTATCCTGTCTACCACGTTCATACTATTCGACTTGTTCTTAAAATCTTCATTAGTAACTGTTGAAAATGAGCCTGCGCTTCTTTCCTTTAACAATTTTTGATAACCTGTGTTTACAATTCCTACTGATTTTAAACTAACCGTTTCTGGTATTAACACAATGCGACACCTTTCTGTTTTTTCAATTTTAAGTTGGGTTGATTTATACCCAATAGATGAAACCAAAATTGTTTGCCCAATAGTAAGCTGGATGTTAAAATTACCATCTATATCAGTCACTGTTGCTTTTCTTGTTTCTTTTACAATTATTGTAACGCCTTCAATGGGAGTGCCGGTAGTATCTATAACTCGTCCTTGAATTAATACCTCTTCTAGATCTTTTAAAGCGATGGCATTATCTGTATTCAAAGATTTCTCTTTCACTACAATTGTATTTTCTATAATTGAAAACGTTATCGGAAGATCTTCAAAACAAAGGGTTAACGCCTCTTTTATCGGCATATTTTTCACTTTGATACTAACCTTGCCAATCTTGTTTAAAAATTTATCTTTAAAAAAGAAGGGACGCCCTGTTTGATGATTAATCTCGTTAAACACTTCTTGAAGACTTACTTTCTCCATTGAAAGGGTAACATTTTGAGAAAATGATTTTGCACTTACTTGAAGAAAAGCTAATAATAAATAAATTATCATCAACTTAAACCCCAATAAATTTTGGCTAATTTTTCGCCTTCTAGGCTTGGGGGATACAACAAAAAATAAAGACATAAGCTACGATTTTGGATTTTTTAACAAATTTTAATTACTAATAAACATATATTTTTTTTCCTTCAATTCTAAATTTAACACCACCTTCTTCCATTATTTTTAGCACATCAGAAAGATTGCTTTTCCTACTTACAATACCTGAAAATGTTTCTTGGTTAAAACTTTCATTAAAAACCACTTCTATTTCATACCATCTGCTAATTTGCCTCATGATACTTTCAATATTCACGCTATTGAAAATGAATTGACCATTTTTCCATGCAATTACTTCAGATACATCAATTTTATTATTTAATAAAATTTCGCCC
Organism: Chitinophagaceae bacterium; assembly: GCA_947472635.1. The sequence goes on along the minus strand of CANJDY010000247.1, from coordinate 2,333 downwards.
GACTTTAATACATTCGCTTGTTGCCCAGGATTTAGCATTACTGTATTACTACCAAACGAGACTTTAACTTTCCCTTCAATTAAAGTGGCTTTGGTAGCATGCTCATCTGAATATGAATTTATGTTAAAGGAAGTACCAATGGCTTCTACCTTTGCTAGCCCAGGCATAATGACACGGAATGGTTTTAGTGTATTATGGGCTACTTCAAAATAACCTTCCCCTGTTAATTCAACTATGCGTTCATTGCCAGAAAAAGCAGTAGGGTATTTGAGGGAGGATGCAGCATTGAGCCATACTCTTGTGCCATCTTCTAATAATAATTCATATTGTCCACCTTTAGGGGTAGAGATTGTATTAAATAAAATTTCGTTCTCTTGTTCGCCACTTGATTGATAGGTGATTGCCCCTTTATTGATTAATAAGTTAACATGATGTTGGCTAGCTCGAAAGCCATTGATGGAATCATTTAAAGTAATGGTAGTACCATCTGCTAGTTGGAGGGTAGCTTTGTTTCCGCCAGGTTGAATATCGTTTTTTCTATCAATTGGGTACTTCGAACTGAAAATCGGTTTTTCATGATTTAACAAAAATTGCCCAGCAAAAAAACTGCCAATTATTAATGTGGCTGCAACTGATAACCAAATAGTTCTATTTATTTTAATGTGTTGCCCCTTTGTAGGTTGCTGTAAAGTTTGAGCTTTTAGTTTATCCCAATCATTTTCTGCTTGAAATCTTGAAAGAATTTCTAATTCTGAAATGAGTGTTTGCTCATTTGAAAGTTCGGTAAATAGCGCATTATTGTTATTATTGGATTCAATCCATTCATTAAGCTGAATAGATTCCTCATCAGTTAATTCATTTTGCAGACTCTTTACAATTAGCTGTGCTTTCGTGTAAAGTGGTTCAAATTGATTCATAATAATCCTTAGGTTGATAGTTATTACACTCAACCAAAGAAAAGGGGTGACATATCAAATAAATAAATATTACTGGATGGGGGAGGCTAGATAGATATTGCCGCCAATAATAGAATTAAAGCGTTACTACTTAATTTCAAGCGAAGTAGTTGTAATGCCCTTTGTTTTTGTGTTTTTACCGTATTAATTGAAATATCAAGGTGATTGGCAATTTGTTCGTTTTTCATCCCCTCAAAATAAGCTAGTTTTAACACCATTCTACAGCCTTCGGGGAGCAGCTCAATTGCTTTTTGCAGTTCGCCGACCACTTCAGCTCTGATCAAATGATTTAATCCCTTTTCTTGTTCAAATTGATCGGGATTTGAATTCTTTACAAACTTCTCCTCAACTAGTTCATGCCTTAGGTAATTCAAACAAGCGTTTCGAACAGCTAAGTATAGAAAGTTTTTGATGGCTAGTTCGGTTTCAAAATCAACTTTTTTCTTCCAAAAGGTTATGAAAACATTTTGAACAATATCTTTTGAAGATTCTTGGTTGTCAATGATTTTATAGGCAAAATAACATAGCCTAGAATAGTAGTTATTAAACAAATATTCTATATCTGAAAAAGCAGTACTATTTTGGCTATTATACACTGAAAATGGAAAATTTAGGTGTTGAAGATAGTCTAAAAATATTGCTTTAGAAATTACGTTGTTTTTGTAAATTAATCTATGTGCCTTATGTTGAAATTACTTGCCAAAAATTATTCCACTTAGTACAACCATTGAAGATCAACATGCCAATCTTAGTTAAAGATAAGCGTAACCTAATTCGAGTACTAAGTTGTCTGATTACAGCCCGCTTTACCTTGAAAATATCCCCAAACCGATGCTTATCTTAAAAGTAAGTATATTTCCGAATCATCTTGGATAATTTTGATTCATAACAAATCGAGTTTTGTAGGACTTGTTTGCATTGCGGAAGAGGCAAAGCGATTGTAATTATAGCAATTGCTAGGAAAAAAGCTGCAACAGGCATTTCCAATTAATTCTGCCGAAAGTTATATCAAGGTGAAAATAGAAAAAATGAAAATGGAAAGAAGGAAATTTATTCTAGGCCGAGATATTATGAGACTATAACAAGTTAAAAATTAGCTTTTTGATTTGAAATGTATTGGCTAGGCGTACAATGGTGCATTTTTTTAAATGCAGCATGAAAAGTGCTTTTTGAGGAGAACCCTGCTTTTTGAATTAATGAATCAATTGTATAATTATTCAAATAGTCGTCATTTAGCATTTTTGAAAAAGCTGAGTTCAACTGATAAGTGCAATTTTTAGAAACAAATGGCAAAAATGCTTTTAAGGGCATTTTGCCATTTGACCGAGTAGTGCGACCTTTTGGTTACTATGACAAAAAATTACACTCAACTTAGTT
>CANJDY010000246.1 GCA_947472635.1 Chitinophagaceae bacterium | reverse complement strand
CCCATCATGTAAACCGTATATTCTTTTTGCTGATGAATTTGTATGACCTCTCTTTTTGAAAGCCCCCTTTCTTTAGAAATATAATCTAGGTCATATCCGAATTCATCATCGTAGCAAACTGGAATAGAAACTATTTTTTCGGAACTAATTTTTTTATCAGAAATCTTCAGCAGTAACTGTTTGATATATGGTTTAATAAAATCAACAGGGGCAACAGGGTTGGAAATAATTAGCTCTGGTCGAAAATAAATAGTTAAGGTTGAATAAGAGGGAACGGTTTCAATAAATCCGGTAAAAGGGTTTTGTGAAAGCAAGGTATTAAGTTGCTGTATTTGTTGAAAAATGGCCTCCTCCAGTTGGTTTCCCCAATCAACGGCAATAGCAGATTCGCAAATTGGATATATTTTTGGCTCCATCATGTTTCTTAACGGGCTAAGGCATACACGGCAAAGCTTGCCAGCCAATGTTCGCCTCCATAATTTCCTGACACCACATTGGGCAAGCTGGCGGCGAGATGTCTGGCAGCTGCACGAACCAATAAATTTTTTCTTTTATCGGACGCTGGTAATAGCGAAGCAATGTCTTTCATACACCAGCTTCTGCTGAAACATAATCCGTCTAGGTGTACGATTTGAAAATCATTTCTGTCTGAAATAACGGGCAGTTGAGCGATGTGCTCTAAAGCACCCTTACTGTAAAACTCATTCAGCCAAGTTATAAATTCATTTTTCGGTAAAACCCTTTTCATTAAATCGGATTCTTCAAGTGAAGGAGATAAAAAATCAGTTCCATCGGGCTCCCAATTAGCAGCGGCCTTTTTATCATTTCTGAAAAGCAGTAAGGCGCTTTTTTCCAACTTTTTTTCAAAGTCAACTTCACCAGCAGCTCTTGCATAATCAATTGCAAAGACCAAACCAAATGCGGTGTTAGGGTGAACGCCCGTGCGATTAGGATAGGTTTGCTTAGGTAAAAATTCTTTCCATGATGCAATTACTTTCTCAACCAAGGGTTGTAAATTCATTTTCCAGTTCTTCGCATCCGCATCTTCCCAATTAATTAGTTCCTGCTGTAGCTTAAGCAACCAGGCCCATCCATAAGTACGTTCAAAGCTTTTTGATAATTTCCCATCTAAATAATTCATTTCCTGAGCAATGCCTATCGTTGTGATATTTTTATTGAATAGCTCCCTTATCTGCGCAGCTTGCGGTAAATTTGGATATTGTTTTAATAGACGTGCAAGCATCCAGTAACCATGCACACTGCTATGCCAGTCGAAACAGCCGTAAAATACAGGATGCAATTGTTTGGGAGTAAGCAGCTGATCAATGTCTGAAAGGGCAGTGTGGCCAGTTTTATTAGGGTACTCCTGTTGCAGGCATTTCAAGGGCATCGCGGCCAAATGAGCCGCTCCTTCTACCGTTAGCGTAATTACGGAACTGTCGGAGTTGATAGTAATAAAACCGTTCACTTGGGCTGACAACTCTTGTAGTCCAATGAAGCAAAATAATAGAATAGCCTTGTTCATACTCCTAATTTTATTACAAGTTAAATTAAATGTAGTTCCCTTCCGCAAAAAAAAAGCACCTCCAATTAAGAGATGCTCAAATAGTATACTAGCTATAATTTTCTTATTCTGCTTCTGCTACCACTTCTTTCACTTCGGGAATCATTCTTTTCATCATTCCTTCGATACCTGCTTTTAAGGTAATCATGGAAGAGGGGCAACCGCTGCAACTTCCCTGTAACATTAAATTTACGCGACCATCTTCGTAGCTTTTAAACTGTATGGCACCACCATCCATTTCAACAGCAGGCTTTACATAATTTTCTAATAATTCTTTGATACGTTTTACCACATCATCATCATCTGCGCTTACCTCATTGCTACTTTCCTGTTTCATAGAGGCTACCGCCTCTTCATTTACCACCGCTTTTCCTTCTTCGAGGTATTCTTTCAAAAATAATTTGATAGTAGGAATCACATCCTGCCAATCATCTGTACCGGTAGTTTTGGTGAGGGTGATAAAATTGCTAGCAATAAAAACAGATTTAATAAAGGGGAAAGTAAATAACTCCTGTGCCAGGGGCGAAGGGCTTGCGCTGGTCTCATCCTGAAAGTCGATGCTTTTACCTGGATACAGTAATTTGTTGGCAACAAATTTCATTGTTTCCGGATTAGGGGTCATCTCCGTATAAATACTTATCACCGGATTACCTGTCTTTATCATAATAGTACATTTAAAAATTTCGATACAAAGGTAACAACAATGGCATAATAAAGGAATACCGGCAGTTTTTGTACCCCTTTTACAAGGGAATAATTTCCCATTTCGAAAACGGTGGTCTGGCAGATGGCTTTATCGCCATATTGGAGGCTTCCGTTTCTTATTCCAGTATTCTCAGTTTTGCGTAATTAAGCATAATCTTTTTTTCACCATTCAGCTCAAACTGGACGGTTGCAATTGGATTGTGCGCAGCGCCCTCCATTTTTAACACTTCACCAAATCCAAATTTTTGATGTTCCACTTTTTGCCCTGCTTGTAAATTACTGGTATCACTGGGTGTAAAGTCGGCTGATGGCGTATGCTCTTTTGTGGCAGGCCTTGTAGGAACCAAATAGGCCGGCCTAGTTTTTTCTTCTTTCTTAGCTGGAGGCGGAGAGGATTTGTAACTGCTGCCCCCAGCCCCGTTTCGGTCAAACGAGCTGCCTCCCCAGTTATTGCTATGACCTCCCTGGTTGCGGATACCTCCGCCGGCAAAGCTTTTATCAATGTAGTCCGCGGGCATTTCGTCTATAAAACGGCTGGGTTCATTTTGCTGCAACTGACCAAAACGGTAACGGGCATTGGCATAAGTTAACCATAGTTTTTTCTTGGCCCTGGTGATGGCTACATAAAACAACCTCCTTTCTTCTTCTAGCTCTTCGCGGGTATTGATACTCATCCCGCTAGGAAAAAGGGTTTCTTCTAGGCCACCTACAAAAACACAACTGAACTCCAATCCTTTGGCAGCATGTATGGTCATCAACTTAACACTATCTGCATCTTCTTTATCGTTGTCCGTATCCGTTAGTAAAGTGATTTGTTGCAAGTAGCTTCCGAGACTCTTATCGCCCACTTCGCCATCTTCTTCATTCATAGGCGTTTCTATAAACTCTTTGATTGAGTTCAGCAATTCCTGCACATTCTCATATCTTGCCAGCCCTTCGGTGGTTTTATCATTGAAAAGCTCTTTTACTATCTGCGTACTTTTACCTACAATTACCGCCAGCTCATACGCATTTTTTTTCTCTAGTTCGCTTTGAAACATTTTCACCATCACTACAAATTCGCTGATAGCTTCTAGGGTGCCGGATTTAAATCCATACATTCGGGCATTTTCAAGTACCTGCCATAAAGTGATATTATTTTCATTGGCAGAAAGCACGGCCCTATCCATACTGGTTTTACCAATTCCACGGGTAGGGTAATTGATGATTCGCTTTAAAGCCTCCTCGTCATTAGGGTTTACTACCAGCCTTAAATAGGCCACATAATCTTTTATTTCTTTGCGTTGGTAGAAAGAGAGGCCACCATAAATTCTGTAAGTGATATTCATGCGGCGCAAACTTTCTTCATAGCTGCGGCTCTGGGCATTGGTACGATATAAAATGGCAAACTCGTTATTGAAAAAATGATTACGCAGTTTTTCTTCCTGTATGGTATCAGCTACAAATTTTCCTTCTTCATTATCAGTAGCCGTGCGCACCAATTTGATTTTATCACCATCTCCCTTATCGGTCCATAGTTTTTTAGGCAACTGGTTTTTGTTGTTACCAATAATTTCATTGGCAACATTTAATATGGTTTTGGTACTTCGATAATTCTGCTCCAGCTTTACCACTTTCACATCATCGTAATCTTTTTCAAACTGAAGAATATTTTCGATGGTAGCGCCGCGAAAACTATAAATGCTCTGTGCGTCATCACCTACTACACAAATATTTTCGTGCATAGCGCCTAGCAATTTAATGATTTCGTACTGGGAGGTATTGGTATCCTGGTACTCGTCTATCAGAATGTACTTAAACTTACGTTGATATTTAATCAGCGCATCTGGGTGGTGCTTTAGCAAGAGATACATTTTGAAAAGAAGGTCATCAAAATCCATGGCTCCGTTTTTAAAGCAGCGTTTATTATATGCGTCATAGATCTTGCCAATGAGTGGGCGGTTGGCCCTAGCATCTTCCTGTTGGGTTGCCCAATCATTGAGGTATTCTGCCGGTCCTACCAAGCTATTTTTGGCAGAGGATATTCTGTTGTAAACTGTATTGGGTTTATAATGTTTATCATCTAGCGCCATTTCCTTGATCACGGTTTTCAGCACGCTCTTGGCATCGTCGCTATCGTAGATGGTGAAGTTGTTGGGATAGCCGATTTTGTTGGCTTCACCCCTTAGAATCCTTGCAAATACACTATGAAAAGTGCCAATGTATAAATTTCTTGCTTCAGCGTTGCCGAGGGTACGCTCAATCCGTTCTTTCATTTCCTTGGCAGCCTTATTGGTAAACGTAAGTGCTAGAATGTGGAATGCATCTACTTGGTGAAACCCCATTAGGTGGGCAATACGAGTTGTTAGCACTTTCGTTTTGCCACTTCCCGCACCCGCAATAATCATAATTGGCCCATCCTTATGTAATACAGCTTCCCGCTGCGGCTCGTTCAGTTCGTCTAAATAATTTGCCATAGTGCAAAGGTACGAATAGCGTAATTGGAGTGG
>CANJDY010000245.1 GCA_947472635.1 Chitinophagaceae bacterium | reverse complement strand
ATTCATTATTGCGTACCCAATATTCCCAGTGGATTTGCCCGAACTGCATCGCAGGCTATCAGTAATGTATTGATGCCCTTGTTGTTGGAAACCGCAGATGATGGAGGAATTGATCATGCTGTATGGTACAAAGCAAATATTCGCAGCGGTATCTATTTATTTAAGGGAAGCCTTACCAATTTTCACCTGAGTCAGCGTTTTGACCTAAAATATACCGACCTGGATCTGTTAATTGCCAGCCGGCGATAAAGGGAATAAAAAATACTTGCCTTTTTGTTGGGGGATTGATAAGTTTAATGGCTTTGGCGCTTTGTTAGACCCTTACAAATTGTCCATTATTATTTTAGCGGCTGCTTGCAGTTTATTTGTATTTTCCAATTGCCACTACCTGATCACAAAATTCATATTCCTGTGGGTCATTACTGCTAATGATTACCAATTTTTGGTGGGTATGTTCAGCCACTAGTTGCTGGTATAAGCCAATTCCTTCTGCATCTAAATTAGTAGTGGGCTCGTCTAGTAGTAATACAGGTGCTGAGCAAAAGAATGCCTGTGCCAGTTTTAGCCGCTGTTTCATACCGCTGCTGTAATACCTGATTTGTTTATGGGCAGCCTTTTCCAGATTGGTTAGGGAAAGTATTGTTTCTATTGGGCAAGTAAGTGGCTTGAAAGCGGCATGGAAGGATAGAAATTCGATAGCAGTCATTTCTTCAATTAGCTCCAAGTAAGGGGCAGCGACGGAAAGGTATTGGTAACAATTTTCTTCGAGTAGCAGACTGCCATTCAATGTCATTTCAATATTGCCTTCATTGTGTGTGAGTGCGCCGGCTATCACCTGAAGCAAGGTCGATTTGCCAGAGCCGTTGGATCCTGTAATGGCATATTTTTTTCCGGATAAAAATTCATACTCAAAGTGACGGAATATCCATTCTCTGTTATAGCGTTTACCGGTATTAGTTAGTTTGATTTGCATTAGCGGTCCCATTCCTTCCTGATTCAAATTGAATGTGGTAAAAAGGTAGCATTAAGATTTTAAAATTATTATTTCTAGGCAACAAGGTGGTAATTTATTCATCGTCCATACTTCCCTTGGTGAATCTTTTAATGATTCCCCTTCCGCTTTCACGAATAAATGTAACGATTTCATCCCTTTCGTCGGTAGCAGGCAATTCTTCTTCAATAAAATTCAGTGCCTGCGAAGTATTCATTGCTTTGTTGTAAATGATGCGGTAGATATCTAGTATTTGGTTGATACTGTCAAGAGAAAATCCTCTGCGTTTTAATCCAACTGAATTAACTCCAGCATAGCTCAGTGGTGTTCTGCCAGCCTTGATATAAGGTGGGACATCTTTGCTTACCAAGCTTCCACCACTTACAAAAGCATGTTGTCCAATTTGTACAAATTGGTGAATGGCGCACATGCCGCCTAATATCGCAAAATCCCCCACTGTAACATGCCCCGCCATCTGGGTATTGTTGCTCATGATACAATAATTTCCCACTTTGCAATCATGTGCAATGTGGCTATAAGCCATGATAAGGCAATTGTTGCCAACCTTGGTAGTCCAGCGGTCCTTGCTACCACGGTTAATGGTTACAAACTCTCGGATAGTGGTATTGTCCCCAATCTCTACCGTCGTTGCTTCATTGTCGAATTTAAGATCCTGCGGAATGGCGGCGATTACGGCTCCAGGGAAAATGCGACAATTTTTTCCAATTCTCGCACCTTCCATTATAGTAACGTTGCTGCCAATCCAAGTACCCTCACCGATTTCCACATTAGGATGGATAACGCTGAACGGATCAATTTTTACATTGGTAGCAAGTTTTGCATTAGGATGAATGTATGTATGAGGATGAATCATAGTTAATTTAAAAATTTAAAAATATACAAATGGTTCAATCTGATCTCAATCTATTAGCCAACAATCATTTTACCTCAACTATGTTCAAATGATTGTTGGATAAATATAAATTAGGTCCTTTTTACCAATTGGGCGGTCAAGTCTCCTTCGGTACAAAGTTTATTGCCCACATATACGCTGCCCCTCATTACACAGATACCACGGCGAATCGGTTCTATGAGTTCCATTTTTAAAATCATGGTATCACCAGGTACTACTTTTTGCTTGAATTTACAATTGTCTATCTTAATAAAGTAAGTATCATACTTTCCTTCGGGCATGGCATTGATACAAAGAATTCCGCCTGTTTGTGCCAATGCCTCTACTTGTAAAACTCCTGGCATAACGGGGTTGCCGGGGAAATGGCCTTGAAAAAAGAATTCATTGAAAGTTACATTTTTGATTCCTACGATTTGCTTGTCTGAAAGTTCTATTATTTTATCTACCAATAAAAATGGATACCGGTGTGGCAAGGTATCTTCAATTTGCTGTAAATTGTATACAGGTGGTTGGTTGGGATCATAAATGGGAATATCCTTAGTATGTTTATTTTTTTTGATGTATTGTTTTAATTTTTTGGCAAAAGCAACATTGCTGCTATGTCCGGGCCTGTTGGCGATGATATGCCCTTTCACTGCATATCCTGTAAGTGCAAGGTCTCCAATAATGTCCAGTAGTTTATGTCTGGCTGGTTCATTGGGAAAGCGTAGTTCAAGGTTGTTTAGATAGCCTTCACTTTTTACTTCCATTTTTTCTTTTCCGAATGCTTTTGACAATCGGCTCATTTCTTGAGTGGTGATAGGCTTATCAACTACCACGATTGCGTTATTGATATCACCGCCCTTAATCAGGTTATTTTCGAGAAGGGCTTCGAGTTCATGCAAAAAACAAAAAGTTCGGCAAGGGGCTATTTCTGTTTTAAAATCCTTCATACTTTTTAAAGTAGCATGTTGGGTACCTAGCACCGGAGAATTAAAGTCGATCAGCGTGGTTATTTTGTACTCAACAGAAGGAAGTGCAGTGATTTCTACCCTGTTATTTTCATCGAAGTAGGTAATATTGGTATCGATGCTATACCATGCTTTTGCGGCATCCTGCTCTATTACTCCTGTCGTTTCAATTATTTTCACAAAGGGTTCACTACTTCCATCAATAATCGGAATTTCTGGGCCATTTACTTCAATGAGGCAATTGTCAACGCCAAGCCCTACGAGTGCCGCCAGAATATGCTCTACCGTGCTTACTTTGGCATCACCCATTTCTAGGGTAGTGCCTCGGGAGGTATCGGTCACTAAATCGCAATCCGCTTTAATAATCGGCATTCCGGGTAAATCTACTCGTTGAAATTGGAATCCAAACCCAGGATTTGCAGGCTTTAGGGTCATTTCGACATTGATGCCGGTATGGAGCCCAGTACCAGCAATGCTTACTGTGGCGGCCAAGGTATGTTGCTTATCGGGGTTGAAATTTACGTCCATGCTTATTTTCTAAGTTTTGTCAAAGGTATTTAATTTTTTATGCCTCGGCCCTTTGTAAGGTAATTTCGGGCAATTACCCTAGCGGCGGCATTGATAACAAGGAGGAATATACGAAATTCTTTGCCGCAGGGTTCTTTATCGTATATAACAAAAATAATATTTCTTAATCTTCCCACCTAAGTTTTTGCTGATTAAGGCATCATCCACTTCGGAGATATCCTTTACCGACCCATCTTTGAATAAAATATTGATGCGTTCATCTTCAAAATTGTAGGTACTGCCCGAAGCAGCTCCAGTAAACACGAGCCAAGAAGCATCTTCCGCTGGGATATTCATTTTCTGCATGGCTTCCAATGTTTTTTCCTCTATCCATTTTTTTTCTACCGGCTCACCATAATATTTCACTTTGAGTAGCTCACGGTTAAGTATCCCCTTGCTTAAAAAAGACAATACTTTGTCTTCATGGTTACACCAGCCTTTTATGGCGGAAACCACATCGTAATCATCGAGTGTGCAAAACTGTTGCAAGGTTACCGAGCCAGGGGGTTCATTGATAAACTGGTTGAGGGGTAATTGGGTGGGGGCTTTTATAAATTTAGCTCGTTGAATAATTCGCACCAGCATTTGTTCCGCACATACCACCGTTTTGTGGAGGTAAACCTGCCAATACATAAGCCGGCGGGAAACCAAAAATTTTTCAATGGAATAGATTCCCTTTTCTTCTACCATCAGCTCACCATTGTGTACGGTTAGCATTTTTATGATTCGGTCGTATCCGATTACCCCTTCGCTTACACCGCTAAAAAAACTATCCCGGGTAAGATAATCCATTCTGTCAACGTCTAATTGGCCGCTGATAAGCTGGTGTAAGAATTTTTTAGGATATTCATTGGTAAAAATAGCTAGTGCCATCTGCAATTGGCCATCGAACTGTTCATTGAGTTCTTTCATCAGCAGCAGGGAAATAGTTTCATGATGCATTCCCTCTAGTAATACATTTTCTAACGCATGGCTAAAAGGCCCGTGTCCAATATCATGAAGTAGTATGGCAATTTTGGCAGCTTGCTCCTCGGCTTGCGTTATTTCTACTCCTTTATTTTTCAGTTCATGCAGGGCATTGCGCATGAGGTGATAGGCACCCAATGAGTGGTGCAGCCTGGTATGTACTGCTCCAGGATAAACTAACAATGCCATCGCCATCTGGTGAATGCGGCGAAGTCGCTGATAATAGGGATGAGCAATTATTTTTAGTATAAGCTCATCATCAATCGTGATAAATCCATAAACAGGATCATTGATTATTTTTCTGGGTAACATTGGTTGATTGCTGCTTTTCGGTTTTAGCTTGGCGGTTGAGACATCAATCTAATTCCTTTTT
>CANJDY010000244.1 GCA_947472635.1 Chitinophagaceae bacterium | reverse complement strand
TTGGCTATTTAATTTGCTGGTGAAAATCAGTATCCGCAACAAGCAAGTGAAAGAGCTGCTTTCCTGCATGTTTTACGAAGTAGATCTTCGTAAAAAATTAGCACAACCTTCCTTTTATATTAAGTTGCTGTTGAATCGGTAATTTTACGGCTTCCATGATTACCGCACTATTTTTGACCAAATTTGAATACAAAAAACATGGCTGAAATTAAAAATATTATTTTCGATTTAGGGGGCGTATTGTTGGATATCGACTACCATAAAACTGCAAGCGCCTTTACTAGTCTGGGGGTTAAGGAGTTTGACACCTTGTATTCACAGGCCAATGCTAATCAATTATTTGAAGCATTGGAAACCGGAGCTATTTCGGAAGATGCCTTTTACCAATCCTTACAGGGCTATTGCCGACCTGAAACGAGTCGTCAGCAAATGCAATCCGCATGGAATGCCATTTTACTAAATTTTAGAAAAGAAAGTTTAACTGTACTGGATCAATTGAAGGCAAAGTATAATATTTATCTTTTAAGCAATACCAATAGCATTCACCTAACCGCCTTCAATCAGATTTTATTGGAACAAACGGGCAATCCTTCGCTGGACGGGTATTTCATCAAAAGCTATTACTCTCACATTATTCAGTTGCGCAAGCCTTATTTAGCTACTTATGAGTGGGTTTTGCAAGATGCCCATATTGTTGCAGGTGAAACCTTATTCATAGATGATTCCATCAATAATATCAAAGGGGCTATGGAAGCTGGGATACAGACCCATTTATTGTTGCCCACCGAAACCATCCAAGACTTGCTTTTTTAAAAAAACGGGAAGTGTAGTTTATTTCACCTCCTCATACTCTATATAGTCATCCTGTTTACTGGAGGAGGGGGGTGTTTTTTGGCTAGCGTTGAAATGGGCAGTTTGCTGCCGTTGCTGGTTCATCTTCTCCTCCATCTGGGCACTCATGTCCCCAAACTGCTTTTTTACCTTTTTGGTGGTGTTTACCACGGGGATAATGAAGTCGAAAACCAATTTATAGAGCAGATAGAGCATAAATAGCTCAAAGGCAAGTCTGAAAATGTTCATAGTGTAAAGGTATAAAACCCCTAAAAATAAACCACCAAAAATTTAAGGATAAATGTTAATTTTTTATCTATTTAGTCCACCCTCAAAAAGTTTGTTTAGGCGATTTGCCAAAGTAGGTGTTCTGTGCCCTTGAATAAAAAGTGCTAGAAATGGTCAACATCAGCCGTTAAAAAATCAATCCGCCGCGGCGGATTGATTTTTTTTGTTACTTTTTTGTATCAAGGCAAAAAAGTAAAGGATCGCTATTCCATGCAGGTTTCCAAGCCTATATAGTTCCCTTTTTTTGCCAAAAAAAAACTAGTTGAAATGCAAGGTTATTAATCATTTGGTTGATTATCCAGTCGTACTTTATTGATTCATTTTGATCAAAAGCGTTATCGAATGGCAGTTTTCAACTTTTTGAGGGTCGACTAATTAAGATACAATTTTGGCGTTTATGATTAATTTCCTATATTTGCAACGGAAAAAGAATCAAAAGAAGGGAACGGCTAACGTTCCCTTCTGCTTTTATTATGAGTCAAGAAATAACTTCCATACAGGCAATAGAGACTTTGGTCGAACAGTTACTGTCCGAATCGGAAGATGTATTTTTGGTAGAAGTTCGCATCAAACCTACCAATAACATCAAGGTCTTTCTAGATGCCGATACGGGGTTAAGTATTGATAAATGTGTAAAAATTAACCGGCAGATGTATCGTACCATTGAAGAGAATGCTTGGTATCCGGAGGGTAATTTTTCATTGGAAGTGTCGAGTGCGGGTGTTGAGGAGCCACTGAAAATGCTTCGTCAGTACAAAAAAAATATTGGTAGAAATGTGGAACTGATTTTGAATGATGACAGTAGGCTGGAAGGCAAACTGTTGGAGGCCAATGAAAACTTGGTTCAAATTGAATTTATTGAGGGAAAAAATAAAAAAGCAGTAACGGTTGTAAAGGACATTCCTTTTGATCAAATCAAACAAACAACCGTTCTGATTGCATTTTAATTAACAAACAAAACTCCCCTGCCGGCGGGGAAACAAAAGTGTGGCTGGTTAGGTCTATGGCACGAATTAATTTGATTGATTCCTTTCAGGAATTTAAAGAGGCAGAAAATATTGATCGTCCAACGCTGATGAAAGTAATGGAGGATGTGTTCAAAACATTGATCCGTAAAAAATACGGTAGTGATGATCAGTTTGACGTAATTGTAAACGACCAAAAGGGCGACCTGGAAATTTTTAGGCGTCGCATGATCGTGGACGATGGCGATATTTATAATACATTGACTGAAATAGAATACAGCGATGCTATTAAAATTGAACCGGATTATGCGGTGGGGGAAGAACTGTATGAAGAAGTCGATATACAAAAAGAATTTGGCCGTAGAGCCATTCTAGCCGGCAAACAAACACTGGCAAGCCGTATCAACGACCTCAAGAAAAATTTATTAATCAAGAAGTATGAAGATCGTGTAGGCGATATCGTTAGTGGTGAAGTGTACCAGGTTTGGAAGAAGGAAGTATTATTGCTTGATGAAGAAGGCAATGAAATGATTTTGCCAAAGTCTGAGCAAATTCCATCCGACTATTTCAAAAAAGGGGAGACCATCAGAGGGGTGGTAAAAAAAGTGGAACTCAAAAATAGCCAAGCAGTAATCATTGTATCAAGAACCAGCACTAGCTTCCTTGAAAAATTACTTGAGATAGAAGTGCCTGAAATTTTTGACGGCTTGATTGTTGTTAAAAAAATAGTAAGAGATCCGGGTGAAAGGGCAAAAATTGCGGTGGAAAGTTTTGATGACAGAATTGATCCGGTAGGTGCCTGTGTAGGAATGAAGGGTAGCCGTATCCATGGTATTGTAAGGGAATTAAAAAATGAAAACATTGACGTAATCAACTGGACTAGCAATACCCAGTTGCTGATTCAACGCTCTCTTACTCCCGCGAAAATTACCAGTATCGATCTAGATGAAGAAAAGAAACACGCTACGGTATACTTAAAGCCCGACCAGGTTTCACTTGCCATCGGCAGACGCGGGGTTAATATTAAACTAGCCTGCGAATTAACCGGATATGAAATTGATGTGTTCAGGGATAGCGAAGGGGAAGTGGATGAATTTGATATTGATTTGGAAGAATTTAGCGATGAAATAGAAGCATGGGTAATTGAGGCACTTAAAAAAGTAGGTTGCGATACTGCCCGTTCTGTACTAGCTTTAACCGCCGAAGAATTGGAACGCAGAACCGATTTGGAAAAAGAAACCATTGCGGATGTATTGAGAATATTGAATGAAGAATTTGAAAAGGAATAGATCAAGGATTACTATTTGATCAACTCCCAACTGTTGTTATAGCACAGTCAATAAATACGGAATAAAAAACAAGAATGTCAGAAAAAGAAACCATACTATTACCAAGGGCAATGAAAGCGGCCATTGAATTCAATGTGAGTAAAGACACACTGGTTGAATTCTTAGGAAGCAAAGGCTTTAGCGCCGACGATATGCAGCGAGATTTTAAACTCTCTGAACAAATGTATCGTGTGCTTCAGTCCGAGTTTCAGCAGGATAAGGTTGCCAAACAAAAGGCAGAACAGATCGACTTGCCAAAGGGTGCAGGGTCAACGGAGCCAAAAAGAAAGCGCGATGAGGAAGACCTTTCTTTTAAGAAAAAAGAAGTGGCTGCAGCACCCGCTCCTGTAGTGGAGGTTCCTGTAGTTGAAAAACCTGTTGAAGAAAAATTAGTAGTAGCGAAAGAAATAGAAGTAGCGCCGGTGGCAAAAACAGCGGTTGCTGAAGCCCCTGTAGTGGAACCCAAAAAAGGAAAATCAGCTGCAGCTTCCACCACCGCAAAATCAGATAAAAAAGGGGCTGAAAAATCTCCGGTGGAAATTACCAAGATTGATGCACCTGAATTGGAAGCGCCTAAAGTGGTTTCCAAAATTGACTTGGGTGCCATTGATTCTTCTACAAGACCTAAGAAATCTACCAAAAAGGCCGAGGAAAATATGGCTGCGGCTCCAGCTGAAAAGCCGGTAGTTGTGCCTGAGCAAAAGCCAGTGGTTGAGATTGCTCCCGTAGATGTTAAAGCAGATATTCCTGCAACAATCGAAAACATTAAGGCTGCCCGCTTGGAAGGGCCTAAAATTTTAGGTAAAATCGAGTTGCCAGTTGATAATGATACCAGGCCTAAACGCGATAACGACGATAAAAGAAAACGTAAACGCATTCCGATTGAAAGGAAAGGGGGTACACCAGTACCGGGTCAGGGACAAACCGGCCAACCTAACCGTGGGCCGCAGGGTCCGGGCTATCAGGGTGGTGGAGCACAAAGACCCGTAGGCGGAAGTGATATGAATCGTAACCGTCCCGCAGGTGCGGCAGGAGCAAGGCCAGCAGGCGGAGCGCCAGCAGGTAGCAATCGTTTCAATACCAATCGTCCAGGAGCAGCACCTGCACGCAGGGAAGATCGTGAAATTGACGCTAAAGAAATTCAAGATAAAATAAAGGAAACACAGGCCAAATTATCTGGCGGTGGTGGAAAAGGAAAGGGATCCAAAGCTAAGTACCGCAAAGCCAAGCGGGATGAAATGGCCGAACAAAGGGGTGCCGAAGGAGAACAGGGAAATAAATTACAGGTAACTGAATTTATTTCGGTAAGTGAGTTGGCAGGTTTGATGGATGTAAGTTTTGCCGACGTGATTAGCAAGTGTATGAACC
>CANJDY010000243.1 GCA_947472635.1 Chitinophagaceae bacterium | reverse complement strand
GGCTTTACATTTGCCAGTATTGGTTTTAGTGTAATGCATGATGCCAATCACGGAAGTTATAGTACCAAACCATGGCTCAATGACTTATTAGGATTATCTGCAAATGCTTTGGGAGCTAGTTCTTTTTTCTGGAAGCAAAAACATAATATCATTCACCATACGTATACCAATGTGGATGGCATTGATGATGATATTGCCAAAAGTCCTATTATTCGTCAGTGTGAAACGCAAAAATGGGTGCCAGCACACAAAATCCAACATTTATATTTGGTTCCGGTGTATGCTTTGTCCTCTATTTTCTGGCTATTTTTTATGGATTTCACCAAATATTTTACTAGAAAAATTTATACTACGGATGCCTGGGAAATGAGCGTGAAAAATCATATTATATTTTGGGCAACCAAGGTTTTGTACCTTGTTTTTTATATAATTGTTCCTGTCATTGTTTGGGGTTTTGGCCCCTGGTTGTTAGGCTTCTTTTTGCTACATGTGGTGATGGGGCTTACACTTTCACTGGTATTTCAATTAGCGCATGTGGTGGAGAATACGGAGTTTGAAAATGTAGCCTTAGATGAAACCAAGCATGTAGAAACTGCTTGGGCGGAGCACCAGATTAAAACAAGCTCCAATTTTGCTATGGGCAACCCTGTGATTTCATGGTTTGTGGGCGGATTGAATTTTCAAATAGAGCATCACCTTTTTCCTAAAGTTAGCCATGTTCATTATCCTGCAATCAGCAAAATAGTAATCGAAAAATGTGCGGAGTATCATTTGCCTTACAATCAATATCGTACTATAACCGGAGCCCTTGCATCTCATTTTAGGGTAATGAAAATGTTGGGTAAGCAGCCGGTGGCTGTTTCGCATCACCAAGCCCAGGCTGCTTAAAAATTGTTAGGGCTTGTATTTGGCTCCTTGTAATAGTAATTCCGGATCGGTATTCATTAGTTGCTGCAGTGTTAACTGCTTGTTTTTTTTGGCAAATATTTTTACAATTTGCCAGCCTGCAAAGGAGCCAATATTTCCGGGAGCTCCTTCACCCAACTCCTGCGTTTTGGGGCTTTCGCCGATATAATTCTTTATAATATTCTTGTCTGTTATCTGAAGGTATTCATTTTTTACAAATAGATCCCAGATTACCGCTTCATGCACATAAGCATCTTCCAATTGTTTTTTGGTATAGCCAATCAGTTGGTATTCGGCTGTTTCGGGTAAAAATTTACTCAGTAAATAAAGGCGTTTGCCTTTTTCAATCATTTGGTTGACCAATGTTTTGTCATCCACTTTTTCTGGAAACAGGTCGTTTACAATATTATTCAAGCAATTAACGGCAATGTAATCTGGCTCAAAACGGTTAGATACATAAGTAGGGTAAGTTTCCTCTACCAAGTTGGTTTTGTATAAATAAAAATCTTTTCCTAGGTGGTGCTGAAGCCCAATGATGAGCGCATCGTCTGATAAAATATCGCCATAGCCGTCAGCTGGGCCAATGTAGGTAATGAGTTGGGTGGGCAGGGAGTAAGAAGGAAAATAGTATTTTACAAATTGCAATCCTTTTGTAATCTCTTTTTCATAAGGGACAAAATTGCGAAATTTTATTTCAGCACTATCGAAGATAGGGCGGTATGCCTTGATGAATGCATTCACATAGGCAGCAGCCGAATCGGTTGGCCAAGAGGGGTCTACATTTAATATGTTCGACAAAAAGGTTCCTGTAAAAACGGGTACTTTTTTTTGTAATTGAAGCAGGTAATCTGCTAAATTATTGCTGGTGGTGTCGAATAAGTCCTTCTCAAACCTGGTACTTGTTAGGCTGACGGCTATATTGGAAACATTGGGTATTTTCTCCTGCTCATTGCAGGAAAACAACATCAATGAAAGCAAAACGGCAACGGTAAATAATTTCATACTTATTAATGGGATTCAATGTTTTAACTTTACAAAGAAATACAAAGATTTCTAAATATAAAGTTAAGGCCCTTTAATGGCAGCAATATGAAAATATTTTTAGCTCAGCAAAACTATCATGTCGGCAATTTTGAAAGCAATACACAAAAAATCATTGCTGCTATTGAAACTGCAAAAACACAGGGTGGAGATATCATTGTATTCAGTGAACTGAGCGTATGTGGTTATCCGCCACGTGATTTTTTGGAATTTGACGACTTCATCGATACCTGCAATGCATCCATTGATCGAATTAAATCACATGCAGACTCCATCGCAGTGATTATAGGCGCCCCAGACAGAAATAAGGTAAAGGAGGGTAAGGATCTTTTTAATGCCGCCTTTTTTCTTTACAACCAGCAAGTGATCAGCATAGCACATAAGACCCTGCTGCCTACCTACGATGTATTTGATGAATACCGTTATTTTGAGCCAGCTTTTGAGTGGAATGTAATTGAGTTTAAAGGAAAAAAAATAGCCCTCACCATTTGTGAAGATATCTGGAACCTGGGAAATAATCCACTGTATCGTATTTGTCCAATGGATAAATTGATGGAACAGCAGCCTGATCTGATGATTAATATTTCTGCTTCTCCATTTGATTATATGCATGATGAAGATCGCAAGGCTACCATCAAAGACAATGTTATCAAGTACCAGTTGCCCATGTTTTATTGTAACGGAGTGGGGAGTCAAACCGAAGTGGTTTTTGATGGGGCGTCGATGGTTTTTGATAAATATGCCAATTTGTGTGGGCAGCTTCCTATGTTTGAAGAGGCTTTGCAAAGCTTTGTGTTGAAGCAAGATGGGACGATTGATGCAGCGATTATAGAACCAGCCAGCAGGATGCGGGATAAAGAGTCAACGGCCGCATATTTAAAAGAAGCACTTAATATTGATCAGGTGCATGATGCGATTGTAATGGGAATTAGGGATTATTTCAGCAAGATGGGATTTTCAAAAGCTATCATAGGAAGTAGTGGTGGTATTGATAGTGCGGTAACCATTGCCTTAGCTTGTACTGCCTTGGGAGCGGCCAATGTAAGAGCGATAGCAATGCCTTCTCAATATTCTTCGGGGCATTCGGTAGAGGATGCAGTGGCCCTTAGTGATAACCTAGGCAATCCTTATGATATTATTGCGATCAAAAATATTTACGATGTGTTTTTATCTGAGCTTAAACCAATTTTCAATGACCTGCCATTTAGTGTAGCAGAAGAAAATATCCAGAGCAGGAGCAGGGGGAATTTGCTGATGGCCATCGCCAACAAGTTTGGTTATATACTGCTTAACACTTCCAATAAAAGCGAATTGGCAACCGGGTATGGAACGCTCTATGGTGATATGGCTGGCGGGATTGGGGTGCTAGGAGACTGCTACAAGCTGCAGGTATACGCTTTGGCAAACTATATTAACCGGGATAAAATAATTATTCCCAGTAGTATTATTGCGAAAGCACCCTCTGCTGAATTGCGGCCAGGGCAAAAAGATTCCGATTCGCTGCCAGACTATGCAATATTGGACAAGTTACTTTATCAATATATCGAAAGAAGGCTTGGGCCTAAGGAAATTAAGGCGCAAGGCTTTGATGCTGCATTGGTAGATCGTGTGTTGAAAATGGTGAATGTGAATGAATATAAGCGCAACCAGTTTTGCCCCATCATCCGTATTTCGCCCAAAGCTTTTGGGGTAGGCAGAAGAATGCCGATAGTAGGAAAGTATTTGAGTTGATATAGATCCCCTTGCCGCCTTTCAATAAGTGTTGGAAAATACCGGTGTAAAACTGAGTGATTTATCCGGCTATTTATTTCCCATGCGTTTGCAAAGGCCCTCTCTTTTACTTATTGTTTTAATTGCCCAATTTTTTCAAGGGTTGCTGCCAATGCTTCTGGTTGGTTGGTGCCAATCAGTAATTTTTTTTTATTGATGAATTCAAGTTGCAACCCTTTATCACCAGATACATTCCACGCTTTTCCTTTCCCAAACATGCCAAGCCGTATTCCCCATCCGCCGTAGTCTGCAATAGCCGAATATTTTCTTATATAAGAAAGGGATATTTTTTCCCAAGGAAATTTTTTGAAAGACAGGTGAAAGGGAAAAAACCGAACATAGATCCCGTCTTTTTTAATGAGGGTATCTAAGCGCATATTCAAAATCAATATAGTAATGATAAGAAGCGGAGCTGCCGTAAATAAAAGACCAATATTACTCATTGGTTTATCTCCAAATGTTTGCCCTGCTATCAGTTGTTTGTAAACCCCCCAAATGGTTATTCCATTAATGGCTAGTAGGATTATCCACAACCACCACTGCTTGAATTTCTGTCTTTCTGAAAATAAAATTTCCTCTTCCATACCTTAAATGTAAAGAAAAAAATAACAATCTTTGCTCATTGTATCCACTATGGAGGTTGGGTTTAAATATATTTTAACTCATTTCTTACTTTAAATAGGCTTTTTCTTACCTGCATTGTTCGTATTTTCGCCATCCATTCAGCTTTTTCTGAAAGGGTTGTTGCAGGGCTGAAATCCCAGACAATATAATCAGGGTGACGGCGACATCCATATTTGAACAGAGCTGGTATTTTATTTATCTACATTACCTTGTCCTAAGGGGGAAGGAATAACTTTTTATTATGCTACAAACTGCCGAAGACATTCGCCTGCTGAATGAAGAAATCAACCAATCAGTCGGTTTTGTTACCAGAATCAATGATGAATTAAGCAAAGTAATTGTTGGCCAACATGGAATGATCGAAAGATTGCTCATTGGTTTGCTGAGTAATGGCCATGTGTTACTGGAAGGGGTGCCCGGACTGGCAAAAACCCTTGCCATCAAAT
>CANJDY010000242.1 GCA_947472635.1 Chitinophagaceae bacterium | reverse complement strand
CAATGATCCCCCGGCTATTACCTTTTCACCGGTATCCCCAGCTGCGGTCTGTAGCGGCACTGGAACGCGCACTATTAGCGTAACGGCAACTGGGTTAGGATTAAGCTATCAATGGCTTAAAAATGGTGTGGCACTTACCAATACTGCACCATACAGTACAGTAACTACTTCGGCATTGACAATCACCAACCCTGCTTATACAGAAAATGGTGCATCTTTTTCTGTGCTGGTAACCGGCAGTTGCGCACCTACAACAGTGACTTCCTCTCCGGCGGTACTTACAGTAAATGCATTGCCAATAGTTAGCAATTCAGGCAATGCATCAATTTGTATAGGAAAAACTACCACTTTATCACCTACTACAGGCGGAACCTGGGTAAGTGGAAGTACTGCTATCGCTACGGTTAATAATTCAGGATTGGTAACTGGAATATCAGTAGGAACTGTAGATTTTACTTTTACTCAGACTTCTACAGGTTGTAACAGTACTACTCCTTCAATTATTGTGGCAACTACTCCCAATCCGGTAGTTGAGTTTACCCAGGGGGTAAATGATCATACGGCTGCTATAAGCGTTTGTGGAATTATTGGTGGAGGAAGTCAAAATGATATAGATATTTTTTCAGGGAATCCAGGGGGTAGTGCAACACTACAATGGCAAGTAAGTATTGATAATGGGGTTACATGGATAAATGCTCCTGGGCCTACAAGTAGCTCCATTCAGTATGTGCTAGATCCATTGTACACATTTTATGAATCTGTTGCTGGAGTTTATCTTTTTAGAATATTAATTACCGATAATGCATGTACTGGAATCAGCAATAGTATTACTTTAACCGTTACAGGAGTTTCAACGCTCACAGCGGGAGTGGTGGCTACCAATCAAACCTTTTGCTCTAGCGGAAATCCTGTTGCATTTACATCAGTTTCTGCACCAACCGGTGGTAGCGGTGGTTTTACCTATCAATGGCAATCTTCAATTGATAATATCAATTTTAGCAATATTGCTGGAGCAACAACTCCAGTGTATGATGCACCCATTGTAATTCAAACTACCTATTATCGGCGGGTCGTTATTTCTGGAGGTTGCAGTAAGGCTAGTAATATTATTACAGTAACTGTCAATGCTCCAACACCTATTATTACTGGTAGTATAAATGGTCAAAATGCTGTTTGTGTAAATTCGACTGGGTTAACTTATAGCATGGCAGATATTATTCCAACTGCCACTACTTATACATGGTTGTTACCTACAGGATGGGTAATCAGTTCTGGCCAAGGAACTACCACCATTATAGTTTCAGCTGGTGCAACCGCAGGTAGTGGAAATATATCTGTAACAGCAAGTAACTTATGTGGAACAAGTGCTGCTATTACGAAGGCAGTTAGTATTAATTCTTTACCAACGGTGACAGGGGTATTATCAGTTTGTACAGGAACAACAACCCAATTAACTGGTTCGGCTGTAGCAAATGCAAATACCCCTTGGATCTCCTCATCGACTGGAGTAGCTAGCATAAATAATACAGGGTTAGTAACGGCTATTGCTGAAGGAACTAGTATAATTACTTATAATAATAGTAATGGTTGTAGTAGTACAGCAACCATCAATGTAAATCCATTACCTGCTGTTATTCCTTCAGCCAATGCTTTAAGTATATGCTTCAATACTTTGGCGCAATCCACCAGCTTGACTTATACCAATAGCACTAATTCTCCAACCTCATATAGTATTGTATGGGACGCATCACCTGTCAATAGCTTTTCAGTTGTAACAAATGTTGCATTGACAGGGGGGGCAATTACTGTAGCAATTCCAGCGAATACTTTACCTACTATTTATACAGGAAGTCTCACGGTTAAAAATGCAAATGGATGCGTTAGTAGTCCAGCAAAAACCTTTACAGTATCTGTGAATGCGCCCATTACAATTACTACACAACCTAGTACCACTAGCTTTTGCTTGGGAAGCAACTCATCGATTAGCTTGGCTGTAACTGGAACTTTACCTACTTATCAATGGCAGCTTAGCTCTAGCGGGATTGGAGGTACTTATACTAATCTTTTAAATTCGGGTATATATTCTGGAGTTACTTCTTCATCCTTGAATCTTATTGCACCGCCAATCGGATTAAGTTCTAATTTTTATCGGGTATCGGTTAATGGAACTTGTGGTGGGGTAATATCTGAACCAATTGCATTGAAATTTGGTAATGTGTGGATAGGGAAAATAAGTTCCAACTGGAATGATCCAAATAATTGGTCAGCCGGAATACTTCCATCTTCCAATTGTTCGAATGTTTTAATACCTAATCAAATCAATCAGCCAACTTTATCTTCTTCACCGGATGCGGTAATTAATAACCTGATTATTGATCCGGGAGCTATCGTAACAGTTACCAATGCTGCCATGAAAATGGCAGGTACGATTACTAATAATGGTTTATTCAATGTTGGTAATGGTACACTTGAATTTAATGGCATATCACCTCAAAATATTGCGGGAAATTTATTTGTAGGCAATAGCATAAAGAATCTAACAGTAAGTAACGTCACTGGACTTACAGTATCGAGTTCCTTGGGAAGCCTAATGATTACCGGCGACCTATCTTTTGGGAATGTAAATAATTCAACACTCAATACGGGAGATAATATTGTCTTGGCATCCACTGCAACGGCTACGGCTAGAGTAACTGATATTACCAATAACGGGATTAATACAGGTAATAAATTTTCAGGAAAAGTAACAGTCGAAAGGTATTTCCCTGCTCGAAGGGCATGGCGATTAGTGACTGCTCCATTGTCTGGTGCTGGGAATATATTTAGTACCTGGCAAAATAAAGGTGTGTTTGCTCCAGGCAAGGGAACCTTTGTTACTGGTCCTGGCGCGAGTTTACTTAGTAATGGCATGGACCCCAGTCCACTTAATAATACCTCATTAAAAATTGGATCTGCGCTTTCTCCGATTATCAATACATTAACCACCAATTTGTCAACAAGTAATGGCAATGCGGATAACAAAGGTTTTTTTATTTTTGTAAGGGGAGACAGGACTTCTAATAACTTGGCTGTTAATTATTGTAATACCACTACCATAAAAAGTGCGGGTATTTTGCAGACGGGCGATCAGCAATTTGAAGCTACACCAACTGTAGGTGCATTTACCCTAATAGGAAATCCTTATGCTTCTCCGGTAGATTTTAGTAAATTGATTAGAACTAATTTGAGCAATCGGTTTTATGCTTGGGATCCCTATTTAGGAAATGATCAAGGAGGTTATGTAGTCATCGATGATATGAGTAATTCGGGCAATTATACAGCAACCCCTTCAAGTCCGGGCGGGCAGACCAAGCTCATTGAATCAAGTCAGGCTATTTTTGTTATTACCGCTAGTGCCGCCACAGCATCCATTAAGTTTACTGAGACGACGAAATCGTCTAGTAATCTCCAGGGGCTTTTTAGACCAGTTACCGAGCCCCTGTATTTTAAAACAAATTTGTATTTGCTGAATGATAATGGCACTAGTACCTTGGCAGATGGTAATTTAATTCAGTTTGATGATTATTTTAACGCTGGAGTGGATATGCAAGATGCCATCAAATTGAGTAATGTGTATGAAACAATTGGATTGGCAAATGGCACTACTTCTTTGGCCATTAATCGAAGACCCTTACTCGCCAGCCGGGATACCATATTTTTAAATTTTTCAAGGAATCGGCAAAAAAAATATCAGTTTGAATTTGTAGCTGGTAAAATTCAACAGGATAATTTGGCTGGTTTTTTAGAGGATCAGTACCTTAAGAAATTAACGCCCTTGACTATGGATGGAATTACTAAGGTTGACTTTGAAATATCCTCCAATCCTTTATCTGCTGCTAGTAATCGGTTTAGGGTACTATTTAGTCCTTCTGTTAGTTTTACTAAAATAAATGCAACGGTACTGGGTAATGATATTGCAGTAGAGTGGGAAGTAAGCGATGAATATAATAGTAAGTCCTACGATATTGAACGTTCAAGCAATGGAGTTAGTTTTACAAAGTTAGATTCTAGCTTGGCTTGCGGAAATGGTAAAAAACTAGTTTCCTATGCCTGGCTGGATAAGGAACCATTACCTGGCTATTATTACTATAGGATCCGTAGCCTTAGCAATAATGCTGTAGTTGGTTACAGTAAAGTGGTGAAGGTTAAAATGAATCGCTCTACCCCAGAATTATATGTATTCCCCAACCCAGTTACGGAAGATAATATTCAAATTCAAATGAATAAAATGCCTCCTGGAATATATAGGGTAAGGCTCTTGAATACTATTGGTCAGGTGTTGGGTAACTATCAGATTTCTCATGTATTGAATACCTCCACTGAAAATATTCAGTTGGCGAATCGATTAGTAGCTGGCATTTACCAATTAGAGATTACCAGTCCTACTAATAAAGTCAAGAAAATTACCATCAGCGTGCAATAATTTTTTGGAAAAGCTTAGGCTATACTTGCAGCTGCCTCCATTTGGAGGCAGCTTTTTTGTAGATCGTTTTTTTTGCCTTGAAATTTTATACCTAAGGAAGTGTTATTTGAAATTAAATTTTATATAACCAATCCTTCATTCAATGGTTTGCTATGAATTATCCACAAAAATGCGAAAATTTTATCAATACATATAAATAAAATTGAATGTATTTGTGCAAAACATCCCATTCTGCGTTAATAACTCCTACATCAGTTCAACTTCATTTCTTGGCCTAGTCCACTATATTTACAGGCCTGTATTGATATTTTCAATTGTGGAGGTTAATCTAT
>CANJDY010000241.1 GCA_947472635.1 Chitinophagaceae bacterium | reverse complement strand
TGGCAAAAAAGCCACCCGCCAACTTCGCCTTGAGGAAAAAGTGCCAGCTGTAATTTACGGAGGTGCTAAGGAGATCAATTTTGCTGCTCCTGCAACTGCTTTTAAGAATATAGTGTATACACCAGATTTTATGGTTGTATTAGCTAATATTGATGGAAAAGCCTATAGATGCGTACTGAAAGATCTGCAGTTTGACAAAGTAAGTGATCAACTGATTCATGTTGACTTCCTAGAACTGGTAGAAGACAAAAAAGTAATCGTTACCCTACCACTTAAGTTTACTGGCGCTCCAGTAGGAGTTAAAGCAGGGGGTAAATTGGTTACCAAAATAAAAAGTTTAAAAGTTAAACTGTTACCGAAATATTTACGTGAAAACATTGAATTAGATATCACTAATTTGGAGTTAAATGAAAATATCCGTGTTCAGGATGTGAAAGCAGATAATATGGAAATCATGAACTCACCTCGTATTCCTATTGCTTCTATCACTATGACTCGTCAATTGAAGCAAGAAGAAGCTGCTGCTCCTAAAGCTGCTGCTGCCAAAGCTGCTCCAGCTCCTAAAGCTGCTGCTGCTGCTCCTGCTGCAAAAAAATAGACAAATTTGTTTTATATTAAAAAAGCCCCGATTTCGGGGCTTTTTTATTTAATCTAAACTTCAAACGATAACTCTAAACTTTAATTACCTTTGCTCACTAAATTATAATTATGGGAATGGATAGAAATACAGTGATTGGATTTGTGCTGATTGGTATGCTTTTAATGGGGATGTTTTATTTCAACAGCAAGGAAAACCAGGCTTACCTAGTACAACAAAAAAGAATAACTGACTCCATTGCCAAAATGAGGCCAAAACTTGACCCTATTGCTGTAATGAAGGATTCCTTAACTGCTGATACCATGCGTAAAATTCAGTCTGCAGGAGGTTTTCAGGCTTTTTTGAATCAACCCGAACAATTGACGGTGGTGGAAAATGAAGTAATGAAGGTTACGTTTACCAATAAAGGAGCACAACCCAAAATAGTAGAGTTAAAAAAGTATACTACGTTGGACGGAAAACCTATTGTATTGCAAAAAGGAGGATATAATAAAATTTCGTACGCTATTAATTCAGGAAATCAGCAAACAGCCGCAACCGGCGATCTTCTATTTACCCCTTCTTCTATTGTTACGAATGCAGATAAAAGCCAAACGCTGAGTTTTACCTTAAAAGATTCTTCAGGTAAGGGGGTGACTCATCTTTTCACCATTCGTCCAAGCGACTATATGATTGATTTTTCAATCAACTTAGAGGGAGCCGATCAGCTCGTAACACAGCAATCCATTAATTTATTGTGGCAAACTCAAACGGAACGAGTTGAAAAGGATATGACCTATGAAAAGCAACAAACACATATTGCGCAGGTAAGTGAAGGAAATTATGATTTTGAAATGTTGGGATCAGGAAATACCAAGAAATTTGACAAGGCCGTAGACTGGGTCGCTGTTAAACAACAGTTTTTTATAACTACTTTACTTAATAAAAACAAATTCCCCTCGGTAGAAGTGAAATGGATGGTACCTTCCGATACTTCACTTCATATTATTGC
Source organism: Chitinophagaceae bacterium (assembly GCA_947472635.1). Next base: position 3,209 of record CANJDY010000241.1, on the reverse strand, counting down.
TCAAACAGTAGCCAATTTTAGAATCAATGTACCAGCAGGCAGATCAGCACAAATACCCTTACAGTTATATTATGGCCCTAGTGACTATAATATACTTAAGACTTATAGCAATCAAATGGAAAGCATTGTACCCTATGGTAGTGGTGTGTTTGCATTTGTAAAATACATCAACCGTCATTTCCTATTACCCGTATTTGACCTACTTAGAAAAAATGTGGCTAGCATGGGTATTGTTATCCTGTTGTTGACTCTTTTTATCCGTTTACTTACTTCCCCTATACTCTATAAAAGTTATGTAAGTGGTGCTAAGATGAAGGCACTTAAACCTGAAATTGATAAGCTGAAGGAAAAACACGGAGAAGATAAGCAGGCATTTAGTATGGATCAAATGAAGCTTTGGAAATCGGCAGGAGTAAGCCCATTGGGTGGTTGTCTGCCTGCCCTGTTACAAATCCCCATCTTTATGTCATTATATTATTTCTTTCAAAGTAATATTTCTTTGAGAGGAGAAAATTTTCTTTGGGCAAAAGATTTAGCTGCTTATGATTCTATTTACAACCTGCCATTTGAAATCCCTTTTTATGGAGACCATGTAAGTTTATTTACAATAACAGCTACGCTTACCAGCTTGCTCATTTCAATTTATAGTATGAGTAGTATGCAGGACAATTCCAATCCTGTAATGAAGTATATGCCCTATATATTTCCGGTTATGTTGCTGGGGGTATTCAATAAGCTGCCAGCAGCCCTGACCTGGTATTATACTATTTCAAATACGATTACCCTTATTTTGCAAATTGTCATTCAGAAATACATTATTGATCACGATAAAATTTTGGCACAAATAGAAATCAACAGAAAAAAACCTGTAAAGCAAAGCAAACTTCAGGAAAAGATACAGGCTATGCAGGATGCGAACCAAAAGGTTCAGGATTTAAAAAATAAAACCAAAAAATAATTCTAGACCTTACTTACCATTCAAAAGCCCGCATCTGCTTATCAGCGTTGTGGGCTTTTTTACTTTTCACTTTTTGTGCTAAGGGATTTTGTTATCTTTATTAAAATACTGTGAAATGAAAAATACTGCAATTTTTCTTACTCTTGGGATTACGTTCCTGCTGAATGCTAAATGCTTTGCACAAAAAACAATCTCAGAGGGTACTGTTAGGTACGAAATTTCCTTACAATCGCGCAGCAAGGAAAATAAGCCGGATAACGCATTTGCGGGAGCTACATCTACAACATATTTAAAAGGGGGGCTGAGCAGAACAGAAATGAAAACAGCCTTAGGTACAGAAACATCCATCTATAATTCTAAAACGGGCAATGCTGCCATATTAAAAGAATACAGCGGTCAAAAGCTGATGATCCTTCTTACCAAGGAAAATTGGGATGCAAGGAGTAAAAAGTTTGAGGGGATAGTTTTTGAAACTGCTAATGAAACAAAGGTGATTGAAGGATATAACTGCAAGCGGGCAATTGCTCAATTGAAAGATGGTGCATCAATATCGGTTTATTATACCCCGGACTTAGTTGCGATTAACAAAGATTATGACCGAGCATTTTTAAATTTACCTGGGTTCCCATTGGAATATGAAATCGAAACTGCAAAACTATTATTCAGTTATAAATTATCCTCCATTGATTTTAATACGGTGCCTTCCTCAAAGTTCGAATATCCTCAAACCGGATATAGGGTGATGACTTATGAAGAAAATATAAAAGGGCAAGGGGGGCAGCAATAGGATATTGAAATAGATTCCGGAGGCCGATTGTTAGATAGCCAATTTTTGAAAAGTCGCTTACATAAAAAAGCCCTTAACTTCTAGAAGGAAAGGGCTTTTTTTATTGATAATTTTTTTATTTATTTCTGATGATAATTTTTATCCCAGTATATCCTTGCTTAATTTCAGGAACAGTTAATTTGTTTTTGTAAGGTACAATGTAAGTTGTATTTCCCTTTTGATAAGTAGCGACAGAGGTATTGATGATTGCGCTACCCAAGTTAATATGCGAGTATACCAAACTGCCTTTGTAGCTTAACCCCGTTTTGAGATTGAATCCGATAGAATTCTTAATGTTAGACGGGATGTTTATGTTTAAAGTAGTTTTGCTTTTCATTCTTTTTCCAAAACCTCTGTCAGCCCATACGTCAGAAACCATACTGATAAGTATGGTAAAAGCCAGCAGTTTTTTGGTGAAAGTGTTCATTTCTATAAATTTAACAATACAAATATATTAATTATTTTTGTTTTCTTAGAATCAATTTTCACTTTTTTGACTTTTTTTTGGGGGAAAGGTTTAAAAAAGCAATATAAAAGTGACAATTTGCTTGAAATGGTGTACTTTACAGTAACCCCTTAGCCCATGAGTAAATACCCTTATCGACAAGACCGGGAAGAAATGAAAGAATTGTTGCACCAGTATGATAACCTTACAGCTGGGCGAAGCCACTCTTTTATAGATGAAGAGGCTTTCGAAAAAATAATAGACTATTTTGATGAAAAAGACCAATTGGAGCTGTCCCTAGAGGCTGCAGAGCATGCTGTGGAGCAATACCCTTATTCCGCCTCTCTTTTGCTGAAAAAATGCGATTTACTGATAGCTAGCAAGAAATACAAACAAGCCCTCCATTTTCTAGACCAAGCAGCTTTACTGGATAATCGGGATATCAATTTGTACATTTTGAGAACCGATGCTTTGCTTGCATTGGATCAACATAGTAGGGCGGCAGCGGTGTTGGAAACAGCATTGGATTTTTTTGAGGGAGAAGAGAAAATTGAACTTCTTTTTGAGTTAGCAGATGTTCATGATGATTATGAAAATTTTGACAAAGTATTTGATTGTATGAAAATGATCTTGGAACAGGATCCCCTCAATGAAGAGGCTTTATATAAAATTTGCTTTTGGACAGATTTTACAGGTCGAAATGAAGAGGGGATAAGACTTCATCAACAAATTATAGAGGAGCACCCTTTCAGCGAATTGGCCTGGTTTAATTTGGCGGCAGCTTACCAAGGAATCAAATTATATGAGAAAGCAATTGACGCTTATAAATATGCAATTGCAATCGATGAAAAATTTGACTATGCATGGCGCAATATGGGCGATGCCTATTTGCGTTTAAGAAAATATAAAGAGGCGATTGAAGCCTTGCAAAGGGTACTCGAATTGGCAAGGCCCGAAGATGTGATTTACGAGGCCATTGC
>CANJDY010000240.1 GCA_947472635.1 Chitinophagaceae bacterium | reverse complement strand
TCCATTTCGGGTCATTTTTATATAACTCCACTGCCACTTGTAAAAATTGTTGAGCGGTGGCACGATCGTTAACGGGAATTAATTGCATATAGATGGGTGTATAGAAGGCAAATGTAAGTTTTTAGCGGAAGGGTAACTTGAAAATGGGCCGAAGATTTTACTTTTAGCCTTGTTGATCTCTGAACGCGTGACTAAGTTGCAATGCTTTTTGAAGTTGGGATCCGATTGAAGTGAATCGGTAACATGGGTTGTAGGATGGGTGGGCATAAAAAAAGAGAACGAAAACGTTCTCTTTTTTTATAATTCCAAGGTAAACCTATGGAAGTAGTAATCTTATTTATTACCAGAACTCATTTTTGCTTCTATGCTAAGGGTTGCATGCGGTACAGCTCGTAACCTTGCTTTGTCAATAAGTCTGCCGGTAACGCGGCAAATGCCATAAGTTTTATTTTCAATACGCATCACCGCTTTTTCAAGGTGATCGATAAAAGTAATCTGGCGACTAGCCATTTGGCTTAACTGTTCTCTTTCCATGCTAAGACTTCCATCTTCCATGGTCATATAGCGGTTGTCGCTTTCGTCTCCACCTAGTTCATCTTTACGGGTAATTAGACCATGTAAATAGGACAATTCTTTTTTAGCAGCTTCCAATTTGCGGTGAATCAGCTCTCTGAATTCATGCAGTTCAACATCGCTGTAACGTTGTGAAGGGGCTCCAGGATCTCTTTGAGCTTTGTCTAATACAGATTTGGTAAATTCAGGCTGATATTTCCGAACAGTTTTGGTAGAAATTTTTGGAATCACCACTGGTTTTGGAGCAGGAACTTTAATATCTTTCGCTTTAACTTCAGGAACAGGTTTTACCGAAACTACTTTTATAATTGCAGGTTTAGCTGCAGGTGTTTTACTTTCAACTTTTTTCGCCATAATGATAGTAGCTGGTTTAACAGCTTTTGCAGGAATACTTTTTACCGGTTCAGCTTTTTTAATAATCGGTTTTTTTATAAGTATTGCAACTTTTTTAGCAGGAACAACTTTTTGAGGAGCTGCTTTTGCTAGGGGTTTTATAGATTTTTTGGCAGGGGCACTTACTTTTTTTGGAACCACCGTACCTACTGCCTTTTTTGGAGCGACTTTAGCAACTACCTTTTTTGCAACTACTTTGGCTACCGCTTTTTTAGCGATTGGCTTTACAATCACCTTTTTAGCGATTGGTTTAGCTATCACCTTTTTGGCAACAGGTTTTGCGATTACTTTTTTAGGTGCAACTTTGACTATCTTTTTTTGGATAGGCTTGGTTACCACCTTTTTAGGAGCGATTTTTTTTGCTGGCGCTACTTTAACCACCTTTTTTGGGGCGGATTTGACTGGTTGGGCGGTTTTTTTTGCAATAGGTTTTCCCGTTGCTTTTACTGCTTTTACCGGCAGCTGCTTTTTTGTTGCCATACTAATTTGACTTTTTAAGTACGTTCACTTTCAAGATAGCATTATTCACCTCAATTTCGGCTCCCTCGTTTAAAACGGGGTAAAAAGCAAGCGAATCTGCCAGGATTTCCGCGCAAATATAATCTTTATATTGAATTAATGAAAGTTGCACCCCTGCATTTTCCAAAACAGCCACATTTATCCTATCTGTAAGCTCAAATCCGCTGTCTTTTCTGATATTTTGAATTTTATTGACAAATTCTCTCGCATCTCCTTCCTTTTTCAGCTCTTCTGTGATGGTAATGTCGAGGGCAACGGTCAAGGACCCCTTGCTAGCTACTTCATATCCGGTAATTTCATCGGTGGCCACCTCCAGATCTTCGCTACTTATAATAATAGGATCTTCATTTTTTGCTATATAATCAGGGTTTAGAAGGTAATCCCCTTCTAAGACCTTGTCAATTAAGAGATTACTGAACTTGCTGATTTCATCGGCTGCCCATTTCATTTTAGGACCCAGCTTTTTTCCCAGGGTTTTGAAGTTGGCCTTAGCTTTTTTCTGGATAAAATCATTCTCTGCACCTAAAATTTCAACTTCTTTTATGTTCGTTTCAGCTTTTATGATGGCTGCTACCTTTTTTATCCTTTCTGCCATTTCTGAATCCATTGCTGGAATTAGCACTTTTTGCAATGGCTGACGGACTTTGATATTTACTTTTTTACGGAGGGACAATATAAGAGAAGAGGCATCCTGGGCCAATTGCATTCTTTTTTCCAGATCAGCATCAATTGCCGCCTCGTTGATGGTTGGGAAATCGGTATGGTGAACCGATTCAATCAAAAAACGCCCGGAAACCTTGTTTAAGTTAAGAAAAAGCCAGTCTGCAAAAAAGGGGGCAATGGGGGCCATAAGCCTAGTAAGTGTTTCTAGGCACTCGTAAAGGGTTTGATAAGCAGAAATTTTGTCTTGCTCATATTCCCCTTTCCAAAACCGGCGGCGGCATAAGCGTACATACCAATTACTCAAAAGGGCATCCACAAAATCTTCGATGGCCCTTCCTGCTTGCGTTGGCTCATAGTCATCTAGGTTTTGTTGTACATTTTTGATTAATGAATTTAAGCAGGACAGAATCCATTGGTCAATCTCAGGTCTTTGCTTAATAGGAATCAGGTCTTCTTTAAAGGCAAATCCATCCACATTAGCATACAATGCAAAAAATTGATACGTATTATAGAGTGTGCCAAAGAATTTCCGTTGTACTTCCTTAATTCCTTCGGTATCAAATTTCAGGCTGTCCCAAGGCGATGCATTGGTGATGAGGTACCAGCGGGTGGCATCAGCTCCAAAAGTATCGATGGTTTCAAATGGATCTACCACATTGCCGAGTCGCTTACTCATTTTATTTCCATTCTTATCTAAAACTAGTCCGTTACTTACTACAGTCTTATAGGCTACACTGTCAAACAACAACACACCTAAGGCATGTAAGGTATAAAACCAGCCCCGAGTTTGGTCAACCCCTTCGGCTATAAAATCGGCTGGAAAAGCACCATTGGCTCCTTTGCCATTGAGAGGAGAATTGCTGGAAGCGGCATGGTATTGCCAAAAATTCTCCGTGCTTAGCGGACCAAATTCATTGGAACTGCTATCCGGCAATCCCCATTGTGCATAGGGCATCGCGCCACTATCGAACCAAACATCCACCAAGTCGGGTACTCGTTTCATTGGCAAACCCGAAGTACTTACCAATATAATAGTATCCACAAATGGTTTGTGCAAATCCAAAACAGCTTCGTTTAGATGGTCATGATTGGTATCGCCACCCAATTGAGCCGCCGCTTTCTTTATTTCTTTATTCAGTTCGTCAATGGACCCGATGCATTTTTCTTCTGAGCCATCCTCTGTGCGCCAGATGGGTAAGGGTGTTCCCCAATATCTGCTGCGACTCAGGTTCCAGTCAACCATATTTTCGAGCCAGTTACCGAAGCGGCCTGTACCGGTTGCGGCTGGTTTCCATTGGATGGTTTTGTTAAGCTCTACCATCCGATCCTTGACAGCAGTGGTTTTGATGAACCATGCATCCAAGGGATAATAAATGATGGGTTTATCTGTTCTCCAGCAATGAGGGTAGCTATGTTCGTACTTTTCTACCTTGAAGGCTCGGTTTTCTTTTTTAAGCTTTACACTGATATCGATATTAACATCCACATAGTTGGGGTCATCCTTGTAATTTTTAACATAGCGTCCACTGAATTCGCCGGTGCCTTCTATAAATTTACCCTGCTTGTCTACCAAGGTCAAAATGCCGAGGTTATTTTTTTTGCCTACTTTATAATCGTCTGCGCCAAATGCAGGGGCGGTATGTACAATGCCGGTTCCATCTTCGGTGGTAACAAAATCGCCTACTATGATTTTGAAGGGATTAGCTTCTGGAGTAGTTTCTCTTATAAGTTCTATTGTATTAGCAGCTGAAGGAAGCAGTTGTTCGTATTCAATCCCATTCAATTCCTTTCCCTTGAATTCGGAAAGTATTTTCCAGGGTAAAATTTTATCCCCTTCTTTATAAGCCTCAAAGTCTCCATTTTCAGCTTCGGGCTTACAGTATTTGCCCAATAGCGCTTTTGCAAGTATAATATGAACCGGTAAATATGTATAGGGGTTAAATGTTTTTACCAGCACGTAGTCGATAGTAGGACCTACGGTTAATCCAAGGTTGGAAGGAAGTGTCCAGGGGGTAGTAGTCCAAGCCATAAAAAAAGCCTCCCCTGAAGTTTCCATAGCAGCAAAAATCTTTGCCACTGCTGGGTGTTCGGGTGCTACCTTTTCTGAAGGATGGGGAAGGCGGAACATCGCCACCACACTGGTGTCCTTTACATCTTTGTAGGTGCCGGGCTGGTTTAGTTCATGCGAACTAAGTCCCGTACCTGCAGCTGGAGAATAGGGCTGGATGCTTACGCTTTCATATAAGTAGCCTTTTTTGTGAAGTTCACTTAAGGTCCACCAAAGAGTTTCTACATAATTGTTTTCAAAAGTTACATAGGGCTTTTTGAGATCCACCCAGTAGCCCATTTTATTGGTAATGTCATCCCACTTGTCTTTGAATTTCAATACTTCTTTTCGGCAGGTAGCGTTGTATTCTTCTACCGATATTTTTTTTCCAATATCCTCTTTGGTGATGCCTAACAATTTCTCTACACCTAGTTCAACGGGTAATCCATGGGTATCCCAGCCGCCCTTTCTTTTTACCTGAAACCCTTGCATGGTTTTATATCGACATACCAGGTCTTTTAGGGTTCTTGAAATCACATGATGAATTCCCGGCATACCATTGGCACTGGGCGGACCCTCGTAAAATACAAAGGGAGTATTGCCCTCCCTCAACGCTACACTTTT